>JABWBV010000137.1 GCA_013359445.1 Anaerolineales bacterium
CGCCCGCCAACCACTCGGCCAATTCCTCAATCGGGCGCAACCAGCGTTGACGTTTAGCCCAGGAACACGCCAAATTAACCGTCACCCGGTACAACCAGGGTTCGAGAGGGCGGTTGACATCAATTTTGTCTGCAAATCGATGCATTCGCAAAAACACATCCTGCAAAAGATCAGAAGCCGCCTCTGTATCACTGGTGATGCCCAGCGCCGTCCGATAAACCATGGGGTGATATCGGTCATATAACGCGCCCAAAGCCTCCAGGCTACCGGCTTGCATTTGCTGAACTAATTCACGAGTGCTAGGATTTTCCACGGATTCTCTCATGATGACGGATATACACTTACCTCTTGGGAAGGGTTCATTTTATTCGATTAAAAACAGAGGTTGAACGATGGAGAACTATACGATAAATCAACGTTTCGTCAACGTCAACCCAAGCAAAATATTTATCTGTTAATCTAACAATTTCTTTATAAAAAACATAACTACTCACCATGCGTAGGAAGTTCCGAAAACTTACCCCTCCGTCTCCTCTTCCCCCTCTTCCGGCTCTTCTTCGGGCAAAACATCATCCGGGACCCCCAACCGGTCTTCCCACGGATACAACAACCGGGGACGCCCAAAAAAATAAATATCTAATACGCGGCGGGCAATCGGAGCGGCAATCTCCGACCCTTCCCCGGCATTTTCTGCAAGCACCACAATGGCAATATCGGGCCGTTCAGGATCGCCTTCATTTGTATAGGTGACAAACCAGGCATGGGGATCAAGCCCCCCGCCAACCTCTGCGGTCCCCGTTTTCCCATAAATTTCGATGGGATATGCGCCCACAACCCCATACGCCGTTCCCCGGTTTTCGCGAATCACCATCCCCATCGCCTCCTGGATCGCGGCTAACGTCTCCGGTTTGATCGGGAGGGTGCTCACGACCTCGGGGGCAAATTGATCGAGGACCGTGCCCGTGGAAGACACGATCTGTTCCACCATTTGAGGGCGGTACAGAGTCCCTCCATTTCCCACCGCCGCGACAAACGCCGCCACCTGCAAGGGAGTTACCTGTAACTCCCCTTGTCCAATCGCCAGATTGGTCGCTTCCAAAATTTCATCCGGGTCGGAGGGGACCTGACCCCCCGCTTCCTCGGGCACGCCGATGATGCCGGTCGGGCTTCCCAGCCCAAACCCCCGCGCCATGTCCGGGATCAGGTTCCGCAAGCCCTGAGAAAACAAATCCACCCCAATATGATAAAACCACGGGTTGCAAGAGCGCATCAAACCTTCCTGCAGGGTCAGGATACCGCTCGGCAGAGTTTCGCCATCTTCCAAAAAATGGTCATATGTCCAATCGTACAAAATCGTGCCTGGAAGTTCGGTAAATTCATACTGACAATCGTAGGTGGTCTCCGGGGTATATAACCCGCTTTCCAACCCTGCGGCCATCGTGATAATCTTAAACACCGATCCCAGTGGATACTGCCCGCGCGTGGCGCGGTTAAAAAGCGGGTTGCGGGTATCGCTCAAAGGCGATTCCCACAGGGCATTGTAATTGTCCGGGTTGAACAGGTTGGGGTCAAATCCGGGGGAGGAAACCATCGCGAGGACGCGGCCCGTGTCGCGTTCCAGCACGACGATGGCACCTCGAAAGCGATTGATTGCCGTTTGCGCCTGACTTTGCAGGTCTTTGTCTAAGGTCAGGAAGACGGAATCCGCCGGGCCACCAGGCGCGGTGCCTAGCACGGAAAGCTGTTCGCCTGAGGCGCTGTTCAGGTACAAGGTGGCGGCTCGTTTTCCCGCGAGGTAGGGATCAGCCCACAGTTCCACGCCTGCGCGTGGCACACGTTCCGCCCATAGAAAGCCTTCTCGGTTAAAGGTATCTACTTCTTCTTGTTGTATCGCACTCACATACCCCGTCTCAATACCGGTCCCATAATAAAACCGTCCGCTAAAAGGGGTGACCTGCACGGCATCGTAACCGACCAATCCATTAAAAAAGGGGTCTAAAATACTGGCTTCGACATCCACCAACGGCACGTAAAAATCTGCCTCGTAGCCATAATCCAGATATTTGGCGTACAGATATTCCCACGGCACGCCCGTGGCCCGATCCAGGATACTCAACATCCCGTCTTCAATTTCCGTATTAATTTGGGCGGGCACAATCCCGACAGCGTAGCCATCCCCCGGCCCGACCAGCACTTCCCCATTCCGATCATAGATCAGCCCACGCTCCGATGGGATGGTGATCCGACTGAGGACATTCCCCCCTGCGAGGTCAGGCAAAATCATGGTTTCGTCCCAGGCAATGCGCCAGGTCCCGTTTTCCATGCCCAGGGCCATTTGCGTGTCTCGCGTCAGGTCCCCAAAATGAACACTGTGCAAATGCACGCGATAGGTGATGGCGGCGCGGTCCGGGGTGATCGTGGTCGTAAGGATTTCATAATCCACGTCCCCTACCGGGACTGCCGCTTCGATCATCACATTCAAATACCGTTCTGTAAACGCTTCGGCACTGATGGCGGCCTGGCTGGCAGAGGAGAGTAACCCATACATCCCCGCATAATCATCAACTTTCCACAACTCAAGAAAGTTTGTCCCTACCGCAACCGGGTCGGGGGCGCGGGTTACCGCAAAGCCTGGCGGGGACAGTGTGGGGGTTGTGGTGGGTGTCGCGGTGGCGGAGGGGGTGGGGGTTGCGTTCGAACAAGCAACCAGGCCCCCTAAAAGCAAGGTGTTGAAAATCCATTTTTGAAACTTCATAAGGCTATTGTAAACGTAAAGCGTAGAACGTAAAACGTAGCACATGTTTTGCTAAGGCCCCGTTGGACGCGCTACAAGTTACAGGCTAAGGCGGGGGCAGTTCCGTGCCCGCTTCCCAGGGGAGTAGGCTTACGGGCGCGCCAAAGTAGTAAATTTCGAGAATGCGTTTGAAGATTGGGGCCGCGACGCGTGAGCCTTCCCCGGCGTGTTCTAAAACCACCACTACGGCAATATCGGGTTTTCCGTCATCTTCGTTGTAGGTATATCCGGCAAACCAGGCGTGCGGATCGCCGGGTGGGGCTTCGGCGGTGCCGGTTTTCCCGGCAATTTTCGCGGGAAAGTTAATGAACAGCCAGTATGCGGTGCCACGCGGGTCGTTTGTGACCAGTTGCATTCCGTTTTGTAACATCGCGAGTGTCTCCGCACGGATCGGGAGCCGCCCTTGTTGAAGGGGTTGATACGGGGTTTCCGTTTTTCCATCCGGGGTTTCAAAGTGATCGATCACCTGGGGCAGGAGTAAATTCCCCCCATTGCCAATCGCCGCGATAAACCGGGCCACCTGAAGGGGGGTCACTAACGTGTCCCCTTGTCCAATCGCATTGTTGATGGCATCGATGTCACTCTCAGGAACGGGGATATTGCCACTGGCTTCCGCGATATTCCCTTCCAACCCAAGCGGGGTACCCAAGCCAAACCCGGTTGCCAGGTCAGACACCGTGGTTTTTAGCCCCTGGGTGAATAGATCGAGGCCGATATGCCAAAACCAGGGGTTGCACGACCGCATCAAGCCTTCTGGCAGGGTGAGCAAGCCGCTTGGGCCGACGCCCCACGCGTAGGTCCAGTCATACCGCGTGACCCCGGGAATCTCATCAAACGTTTGCCCGCAGAAATAGGTGCTTTCCGAGGTGTAGAGGCCGCTTTCCATTCCGGCGGCGGCGGTAATCAGCTTGAAGACTGAGCCTAAGGGGTATTGTCCCTGTGTGGCACGGTTGAGGAGAGGCGTGTCCGGGTTGGCGAGCAATTCATCGAGCAGGAAGCCGCTGTTGTAGTTGGTCGGTTCAAAAATGTTCGGATCAAAGTTGGGCGAGGAGGCCATCGCCAATACACGCCCGGTCTCGCGCTCCAGCACGACGACTGAGCCGAGAAACCCTTCGAGGGCTTGTTGTGCACCGAGTTGAAGGTCACGATCCAGGGTGGTGTATAAGGAGTACGCGGGTTGGGGTTCGGTTTCCGCGAGTTTGGTCACAATTTGTCCGTTGGGGGTAATGACGTATAAGGTGCCGCCATGCCTGCCTGCGAGCGAGGTTTCCGCCCATGCTTCCAGGCCGGTGCGCCCCACACGTTCATCTTGCTGGTACCCCAAACGTTGGTATGTTTCCACCTCGTCCGGTTGAATCTGGCTGACATAGCCGAGCAATTGTGGGGCGATGCCCCCTTCAAAATAGTACCGCGACCGGTATTTTTCCATGACTAAGCCATCAAAGGTGGACAGGTATTCGAATTGGGCGGCAATGGGTTCGGCGGCGACTTCGGCCAGGGGCACGTACCAACCCTGTTTGGCGGCGGCGAGTTTTTCGGCAATTTCATCCGGTTCAAGTCCGGTGATGGACCAGAGGGTGTAGAACAAGTCCGCTTCCTGGGCGGAATCGGTTTCCCCAACGATGATGCCTAATGAGACGGCGTCGGCCTGGGCCACAAGGGCGTGCCCATTCCGATCGTAGATGTTGCCCCGCGCGGGGGCGCGTACCTGCATGGTCAGGCTGTTTTCTCCGGTCAGTTCGGGGAGGATCATCGTGCGCGCCCATTGGACGCGCCACGCGCCATTTTCCAGGGATAGACTCATCATGGTGTCTCGTTCGATAACCCCTACAAGGATGGTGTTGAAACGAACGCGATAGGCGACCTGTGCGCTTGCGTCATGGGCAAACACAGAGGTGATTTCATATTCCAGGCCATTGAGGCTCATGATTGCCGCCAAGCCCCGATGCAGGGAGGTGAACTCGTCCAATGTAATGGCATCCTGGGTGAGAGGGGTAAGCCAGGCATACATGGCGGGGTGGTCTTCGGCTTTCCAGGCGTCCAGGTAAGCACGGGCGGTGAGTTGGGCGTCCGGCAGAGGCGCGGCGCTGGGGTTTTCAATGGTGGGGGAAGGGGAATCCGCGGGGGGAGGGATGGGCGTAGGCAGAATCAGGCCGGGGGTGCATGCGGCCAAAATAAGGAGCAGGCCTATCCAGAGGCGATTTCGCATGTGTTCAATTGTATCAGGAGTGTGGACGGGGAAGTTGAGAGGTAAATGACAAAATTTCTACAGCCGTCCCTGCAAAATCCGATCATAGACCGGGCAATCGTAAAGCAGGGCGCGCTGACAGTTGCGCGGCACATCGGCACGGGCGGGGATGTCATATTTTTCGAGCATGCGGGTCAGGTGGCAAAGGGGGAGGCCGACGACGTTGGCATAACATCCATCCAACGAGGCAACGGGGCTAAAGCGAGGATGTTGGATGGCGTAGGCACCTGCTTTATCGAAGGGATCGCCGGTTGCGACGTAGGCAAAAATTTCTTCGTCGGTGTAGTTTCGCATGGGGACGGGCGTCACGCAAACCTCGGTGATCGGTTCTCGACTGCCATGCAGGAGGATGGCTACGGCGGTGTAGACCTGGTGAGTGCGCCCACGCAAATGCTGGAGCATTTTCACGGCTTCTGCGGCATCGCGAGGTTTCCCCATGATGGTCAGGCCATCGACGACGGTGGTATCTGCCGCGACTGCCACGCTGTCCGGACGGAGGGTGTCTGCGGCGGCCAGGGCTTTCATTGCGGCGAGGCGGGTGACGTAGGCGTGCGGATTTTCACCGGGGAGGGGGGTTTCATCCACATCCACCGGGTTCACATGGAACATCCAGCCCCCCAGCGAGAGCAATTGCCGTCGGCGGGGGGAATTGGAGGCAAGGGAGAGAACAACTTTGTGGGTCAAGGGAAGCTCGTAGAATTGGAAGAATTCGTAAAAATTCAGAGGAACCTGGTTATTATTCTATCAGAAAAGGTTTTTTCATCCGTGAGGGGAACGTTGCAATAGACTGCGTGAGCGTAATGTGCAAGTGCGGCGGAACATTGGCCCGGGGGTTGAATAAACGATACATGGACATACAAACTTGACCACTCATCTCCCTCAGTGTACAATCACCCCACTCGAAATGAGTGCGCTTGTGCGGGAGTCGCCAAGTGGTAAGGCATCAGCCTTCCAAGCTGATATTCGCGGGTTCGAATCCCGTCTCCCGCTCTGAAGGGTAGAAGTAAGCAGTATAAAAATTTACTGCTTACTTTTATCTATAAGGGCCTGTAGCTCAGCGGCAGAGCGGACGGCTTAAAGCAGGTCGTCTAAGTTGTAAAATCAATATGATGACCTGCAAAGGGCTGCCTGGGGAGTAATTCCCAGGTGAAACTTGCCAAATTCGGGGAAGCCTTCTCCTTTCGGAATGGTAATCCCGAGCCAAGCCAATGACAAATTCATTGGAAGGTGTAGAGACTGGATGGCAAGCGCCAAAACCCGAAAACAGGTTTTGGATGAAGGGACAGTCCAGCCCACAAACCCGAAAGGGGCAGCGAAAGCTGTAGTGGGATGCATAACCGTTTGGTCGCAGGTTCGAATCCTGCCGGGCCCATCTTAAAAATCTATCTTAGCAAAGGGGGAAAATGTGTACTCGCGTTCCATTTCCTTTGAAAACCCTCTCCCAAAACACATCTCTCCTCATCCTCGTCCTCCTCGCCGTGGATGGGTTGCATTTTATTTATGCGCGGGCGTTGCGGGAGTATATGCACCCAATTGCGTCGGTGACGTGGGTGTTAGGCGTGGGGGCGTTGGAAGTGGGAATATTCGCCGCGCGGCGGGGGCTGTTCCGGTGGGAGACGTTTCGGAAAAACGCGGGGTTTTTCCTGGCGATTGGGGCATTGGTGGGGATCAGTACTTCGCTCAATTACACGGCGGTCAAATATATTGAACCAGGGGTGGCCTCGTTGTTGTCCCAAATGTCCATTCTGTTTGGCGTGGCGTTCGGGGTGTTTTGGTTGCGGGATCGGCTGACGCGCAAGCAGATGCTCGGCGCGGGGCTTGCCCTCGCGGGGGGGCTGGTCATTACTTTTCAGCCGGGGGAATTTTTGCGGTTGGGGGCGTTGATGGTGATTGGGGCGGCGTTTATGTATGCGTTGCACGCGGCAGTGGTGAAACGCTATGGGGACGGGATCGGGTTTTTGGAGTTTTTTATCTGGCGGTTGGTGGCGACGACGGGGGTGCTGATCGGGATGGCGGGCGCGTTCGGCCAATTGACCTTGCCCCCGAACGCCGCGGCGTGGGGTCTGATCGGCATCGCCGGGACAATGGACGTGGCGGTCAGCCGCGCATTGTATTATCTCTCCTTGCGGCGGCTGTCCGTTTCCGTCCATGCGTTGATTTTTACCCTCAGCCCGGTGGTGGCGATTGTGTGGGCGTGGGGGCTATTTGGGACTGTCCCCACAGGGCGGGAACTGCTGGGCGGGAGCGTTGTGCTGGTGGGTGTGGCGGTCGTGACCTATCATCGAGCGGGGAACCGTTTGGAGTAACAGTTCCCCGTTAGAGTTTAAGGCAAATCGACCACGATCACTTGAACGGTATCTTCATCTACTTGCAGATATAAGCGCCCGTCTACATAGAAATAATCTTCGAGCACACCTAGCCCTTCGAGGTTCAGTTCCCAGACCGGGTTATTGCTTTTCCCATCGTAACCGTGACATTCCAGCCGATTGGCCTCTACATTCGAACCACAAAACGCGAGCCGCCCATGTTGAGGGTCAAGTTCGAGAATTCGCTCCACGTTGAGGGATAGGGAAAGCGTACTGAGCAATTCGCCCTTTGCGTTGGCCCACAAATGGGTTTGCAATTGCCCGGAACTGGTAAAAATCCTGACCCAAAACGTGCCGTCCTCCGCAATGCTCAACCGGGGCGTGATCACCCGTTGGAAGTTCTCCGGGAAGGCCACAGGCACCTGACTAAGAATCTTCAACTGCCCGGCAGAAACCTCCCACTCCATAATGGAACTCCCCGCAATCAGATACTTTTTCCCATCATACCCCACCGCAAACGTGGTGATGTCAAACTCCAAATCGTCCGTCCCCACCAACTGCCCGGTGGCCACCTCGATGAGATCGTCATCCACAAACACCCAACGGCTGTCACGGGTAATCTCCATGGGCCGGTAAAAACTAAACGTGGTCAGTTCCAACCGCCAGAGGGGGGAGCCATCAGGATTCAACGCCTCAACTTTTGCGCTTCCCCCGGTGGTAATGGTGTAATAAATCTCGCCTTGGGTCCCAAACACGGGGTAGGGTGCGGCGGCTTTCAACCCTTCTTCCAAATCGTGCACCCACAACAAACCCTCCGCCGAAGAAAAGGCGTAAAGCGTGCCCAAGCGATCAATAAAGTACCACTGTTGACGAGCCGCATCTTGCGTGGGGTAGTAATACGGGGTTTCCGTCACTGGAAATTCCCATCGGAGACTGCCATCGGGGCTGAGCGCGTATACCTTTCCTGCGGCCACCACCAACACACTGCCATCTTCCATAATTGAGGGGAGCCACGGCATGTAACGCGTCCCACCAAACCCGGTATCCGCCGCAATGTACACCGGCTCGGGCAGGACAAAGGTTGTTTGTAATTCCCCGTTGGCAGAGAGAACGTACATCGTTTGCGTTTCATCCAAGAGATACACGGTGCCTTCGGGGCCAAGCAAGGGCGGACCAAGCAGAGGTTGAGGCGAATTGTACAGCCACCCCCCGCCGGAAGTGGCAACCGTCCCGCCACCGGGTTCGACCGGGGGCTGATTCCGGGCCGTTTCCCACGCTTCGGCAATCGCCTGTTCCATCACCCCGTACAGCACCCCCGTCTGACTGGCAAACACGAACCCTGCCGGAATCCGCGCCCCGCCGAGGACGTTTTCGCTAATCGTCGTACTGCTCCCAAACGCGAGCCGCCACACAGGTTTATCCTCCCCTAGCCGGAACCCCAAACACACCTCTGCAGAGGGGTCACTGGGACTGAGCGTGATCCCGCATGTGAATGATGTATCCCCTTCCGAAGCGACGACGGTCGAGATCGTGGTATCCAAACTGGGGGTGCTGATCGCTTGCCCGCGGCTTTCGCCGGTTTCGGTCAGCCAAACGACGTGGTAGCGGTACCAAAGCGTAATGTTTCCGTCCGGGGCGATTTGGATTTTTTCGGGGTAACTGGGGTTGAAGGTGGGATTATCGGCGTTTTCCGCGCGGAATTGCCAGAGGATCGTAGCGAGGACTTCGATCTGCGTGCCGTTGCGCCGCCATTCAAAGAGGGTGTTGCCCTGACGCAGGTAATCTTTCCCGTTTTCGCCGGTGATGAATTCTTCCGGGGTAATCGGCAAATCGGCGGGCGGGGTGAAGGTCAGTAGGGTACCGTTGCTGGCGTCAAAAACGTTTTCGGCCAGGAAAACCAGATCGCCCGCAGTGTTGATGACGGGGGTTTTATAGAATTTGGTGGTGGACGCGGCCTGAGACAGCCACAGGCCCTCCCCCGTGGCAGAGACGGCCTGCACATACCCGACGGATTTATCGGTAACGGTGTAATAAATCACCCCGTCCGGGGCGGTTACTGCACGGGCGGCGGCGGTCAGGCCAGGGGTGGGTTGGGCAAAATGCCAGAGGAGAGTCCCGTTCGTGTCGAGGGCGGCCAACCCGCCGTTAACGTCAGGGATCAGCAAACCATTGGGGGTGAGGAGGGGGCCAGCACCCGGCGCGGGGTTGAGCGGGGTTTCCCATTGCACCACGCCATCCTGCCCCACCGCGCTCACCTTGCCGCCTTTCGCCGCGACGAAAACAGTGCCCTCGGCAGAGGCAACCGGCGCGCCCGCAAACCCGCCTTCGGGCCGGAATTCCCAGGCTTTGGCGGGGTCGGTGATCTCGACCGGGGTGGTGGGCAGTTCGAACGCGGTGCCCCCGCCGGGTTCAGGCGCGGGGGTGGTGTCCACCGCGTACAGGTGTCCCTCTTCGGTGGTCAGGTAGAGCATTTCGGTGGGGGTGTCATACACAGCCCCTTTGAACACGCCGTTTTGCGGAATCTGGATCACCCACTTCGTTTCCGTGTGGGTGGGGTCTTCGGTGCCGGGCTGGAGGCCGTGACATTCGGGTTTGGGCGCACTTTGGCCGCCGGTAAAACTATAATCGCCCAGCCCGCAAATGATCGAGAATAAAGTTTCGTCATCCAGGTAGGCCAGACTCCCTTGCGAGAGTGGGACCTCGCCCGAAAATAGCAAACGGCCCACGTCGTCCACTTCCTCGATCCAGAATAGGCTGGTACTGCCGCCAAACTCGGTGGTGTACAACTCCCAGGAAACACCGTTTTGGGTGATGCCCGTTTCGGCGGGCAAGGTTTCTTCGCTGACCGGGTAATTCCAGGTGTAACTTTGCAGAATCTCCGGCGTGCCGTTGGGCATGTGCCACGCCACCACGTTGTGCCCAGTGCGGAAATATAGGTTGCCATCGCGCCCGGCCAGGAAACGGTCAATTTTGGCCGGGTATTCGAGGGTCAACAACGTGCCATCCGCCGTGTTAAAGGCATCGTTCCACAAAAACACGAACCGGCCATCGGCGCTCACCTGCGGCGCGTGGTGGTAGGAAAAGGTTTCGCCCTGGGTGCGCCACAACCCCTCGCCCGCGGGAGAAACAGCTTGCACAATGCCCGTTTGACTGCCGCCGGCATAGTAGATATTCCCCTCCGGCCCGACCACTGGCCCGGACGTAGCCGCGCGGGCCTCGGCAGGGACAAACCGCCACAACGCTTCTCCCGCGGGGGAAATGGCGTTGAGCGCGCCTTCGTTATCGGTCACGTAGAGCGTGCCGTCGGCGGCGAGGGCGGGGGCTTCAAGCGGACGGGCAGGGAGGGTAAATTGCCATCGCACACTGCCATCCGGGGCGAGGGCGTGCAAAACGTTGTCGGAAGTGGTGGCGTAGAGGGTGCCGTCGGCGTACACGGGTGCGCCGGTGAAAATGCTGTCCGTTTCAAACGTCCACACAACCTGGGGGGTGATGGGGGTTGGGGGCGGGGTCTCCGAGGGGAGGATGGAGATGACCTGGGTTTGCGGGGTCGGCGTCACAGCCTGGGTGGCGTTGAGGTCAGGGCGCGGGGTCAGGCCAGGGCCAACATCGTTGAGAAAGGCGATCCCCGCCTCAGGCAGGCGAAACCAGCCCTGATCCCACCCCCAAATGGCCGTCGCCCCTACGGCCATCCCTAGGATGAGCCGCAGGGCATAGTAGGGCACAGGGCGGTGTAAAAAATTATCAATCGGATAGGTGATGTAGTGTTCGAAGTTGAGCAAAAAGCCCGAGGCCCGGGCACCGACCCACTTGAGCACGCCCCCGGCTACTTCCTGGTTCAGCCGCAAGCGCAACCCCTCGCCGATCAGGTTGAACCCCAACACGGAGGCAAACACCACACTCCCGACCGACACCAGCCCCCACGGATCGGTCAACCGCACCCACGCGGTGGCGAGCATTTGCCCCAATTCGGGTGCCCCACTCGTGCGCCGTGCGACAAAGTCCGAGACATCCACCCACACATCCCCGCCAATGTAGTATCCCAAAAACCCCAACCCGGCGGTGAGCATGAGCGTCGAGCCGATTTCAAACGCCAACAACATCAACAGCATCGCCTGAATCTGACGCACGACGTGTTGGAACACAATTTCCGTCCCGGAGGCCCCCAACGCGTTGGCCGCTTCGACGTACACCTGGCCTTTGATCAGCCGCGTCTGCTCCCGGACAATGCGCGCGGTCTCCGCCCACCCGGTGATAGACAGGCCGATGATGAACGCGATCTGCCCCAATTCCACCCCCACCACGGCAATGGTCCCCAACGCGACCAACAACCCCGGCAGGGCGAGCGCCCCAGAGATCAGCGAGTCGAAAAACCGTCCCAACCGTCCGGTGGACCATCCGGCAACCAGCCCGATCAAGGTGCCCAACGCCAACCGGACAGCGGCAACAATGGCGACCATTTTCAGGGTTGGCCCCACCGCCCATAACAAACGGGAATACAAATCCCGACCAAATTCGTCCGACCCAAGCGGGTAGCCCGAAACTTCAAAGGCGGGGAAGGGCGGGATGTGCCATTCGCCGGTGCGCGCGTCTTTAAGGATGAGGTTTTCCTGCAATGGATCGTGAGGGGCAATCTGCGGGCCAACGATAGCGAGGTAGATCACCAGCCCAACAAACAGGAAGCCAATGATGAGCGGCCAGTTGAACCGGGCGCGAAAACGGGTTTTTTTGAGGGGGCGGGGTTGAGAAAGGGAAGAGGTCATAAGGTATATAAAAAATTACGGGATTTCCAGCGCCAACACATACAAATTCACTTCATCGGTCAAAATATAAATCTGACCATTTTGAATGACTAAACCAAAAAACGGATTGAAACTGCCTGAAATGCCTTCAACTACCGTTTCCCAGACAGGGTCTTGGGTTCCGGCCACGTACTTTTGGCATTCCAGTATTTCTTCGATGAGTGACTGCTGACATTGCGTCAGCGAGGTTTCGCCCTCCTGCTGGAGATTGAGGCGGACCGCGTTCCAGTCCAGTGCGAAGGCGTTCATCAATTCTCCGTCCGGGTTGAGCCACACCATGTAGGGGCCGTTTTGCGTGAAATATTCCATCTCGGTGATTTGGGAAGGATACACGCGAACTCTAGGGTCAGAGAATGTGGATAAACCTTCCGCGTTAAACCGCGAGGTGTGCAGACTCTCGAACCCAGCCGGGCCAACCTGCCACCGGATGACATTATCCCCCGTCAGCAAGTAGTCAAATCCATCTTCCCCGCGGATGAAGGCATCCACTTCGTAGGGGAATTCGAACGGGGCCAGTTCGCCCGTGTCGGCGCGCACCAGATTGTCTTTGACAAAGATGTATTGCGCCCCTACGCTATAGTCGGGGAGGGTGTAAAAGCTGAAGGTGGTTAATTCCGTTTGCCAGCGGGGTTCGCCAGTGAGGGTGAGGGCTTGCAGGAAGCCTTTGGAGTTGTTGGTGAGGACATAATATAGGTTGCCGTCCGGGGTGAGGATGGGGGCGGAGGCCGCTTTCAGGCGCTCTTCGGGGGTGTAGTTCCAGGTCAGGCCCTCGCGGGTGAAGGCATACACAATACCCGCACTGTCTACGTAGTACGCATGGGTTTCGTCCACGGCAGGGGCAAAAAAGTCTTCGCGGAAGCCGTTTGCAAAGGGGTATTGCCAGCGTTCCCCATCGGCCAGGGTGTAGGCGTGGAGGGTGTTGGTGGAGTCGAGTTGAAGGAAAAGATCGCCGAGCGTGGTCTCCGGCAAATAAGGTCCTTCGGCGGAGAGGGTGATGGGGATTTCCCAGCGCATGGTGCCATCGGGGTTGACGGCATAGAGTTTATCCAGGGTACGGACAGTGATGGTGCCGTCGTCATAAAAGCTGAGGGGGGTGTAGAAGCTTTCGGGGTCGTAGGTAAACTCCGGGAGGGTGAGGACCTCGCGGGCACTGCCATCCGGGTTGAGCCGGTAGACGGTGGCGCTTTCTCCCACCAGGTTGATGATGCCGTTGGATAGGACTTCCGGGCCGATGACGATCTTTTCGGGGGCGGTGAAAAGCCAGCCATTTTCGAGTTGCGTCAGGCCGCCGAACGCGGGGGTGGGGCCGGTGAGCGGTTCCAGCGTCTTGCCGTCCTCGGACTCGGGCCGGCCGCTGATGCCGAGCATCGTCGGCTGCGAGGGGCCGTAGATGTCGGCG
>JABWBV010000138.1 GCA_013359445.1 Anaerolineales bacterium
GAAAGGCACCTGAGTAGATTTGGGGAGGGCAGTTTACCGCAAATTGGAGAATCTGGGCACCAAAATCTCCCCGAAAAACAGGCTTTTCTATACATCTAGTAGCCCGCCAAACCTGAAAATTATGTTTGTAGTCACGACTTCAGTCGTCGTCTTGAGCGGTTGAAACCGCCACTACGAACCTAAAAATGATCTTTGACAGCCTACTAGGTGCGACGCACTTTGCCTGGAATTTTGGCTTAAAACCCTACTAAAGTGCGTCGCACCTGGGATGATGCACGACTTTAAGAAAAGCCTGCATGGATGATTGTGATCTAGTTCACAGGTGCGGTGGAATTGGTTCACTGACGGGGATGTGAGGGGGAGGTATATTTAGGCAATTAGTCTCACTCAAAAGGAAACCCTATGGCATTACCCGAACATTCAGAAACACGCTTGCGAGAACAGTTGCTTTACCTGATTACGGCGATGGAAGGTGGTGGGCGGGGGATTTTGCCACATTCCAATTTGGCCTTGCTCCAATCGATTGTCGAAGCCGCGGTCCAAATATTTAAGGCGGCAGGCTCGGCGATTGCTTTGACCACGGAGGATGGCCAGGAATTGGAATTTAAGGTTTCGTACAATGTGATCGGGCGGAGTGTGGCCGGGATGCGGTTCCCGATCAATCGGGGCATTGCCGGGTATGTGGCGATGACTGGGCAAGCGTTAGCTGTTTCCAGCGTGGAACAGGATGCCCGGTTCAACCGTACCCTCGCGGAAGAAATTGGCTATATTCCTACTTCGATCTTGGCTGTGCCCTTGCTTTCCAGGGAAAATGTGATTGGGGTGATTGAGATTTTAGACAAACTCAACGGTGAAACTTTCAACTTGAAAGATATTGAACTGTTAGCCTTGTTTGCCCGACAGGCGGCCTCAGCCATTGAACAAGCGCAACACCTGGAGCAGTTACAGTGGGCCTTGCTTCACAGTTTGAAAGGCCTGATGAACGAATCCCAAACGGCGCCTATCATGCCTGGGGGCGACCTTCTCCGCCTTGCGGATATGCTCAAAGATGTCAGCGCCCTTACGGAACCCGAACAGGAAGCCTGTTTGCAGGTTTTACAAATCTTTCAAACGTATAGCCGCACAAAACCCGCCATCCGCTTTGGCGGGGGACGTCGGTTCTGATCTCGCGATGATGAACGAATGCCATGATGCCCCCTAATCCCCTCCCCCAAAGCCCTCTGGCGCAACAATTACACACCCTTCTCGCGACGATTGAGGCGAGTGGGCAAGCGCTGTTGCCGCAAACTCAAATCACCTTGCTTCAATCGATTGTGGAAGCGGCGGCCCGGATTTTTGGCGCGGTCGCGGCGGCGATTGCCCTGGTAACCGAAGATGGCCAGGACTTGGAATTTAAGGTCGCTTATAACGTCATTAACCAAAACATCGTTGGCATGAGGTTCCCGATTCATTCCGGGATTGCCGGGTACACCGCGCAAACGGGCCAACCTCTGGTTGTTTCCAGTGCCGATCAGGATGAACGCTTCAATCGGAGTTTTGCCGAACAAAGCGGGTACATTCCCAAGTGCATCATTGCTGTGCCCCTGCTTCTAGACGAGAAAGTCATTGGGGTGATCGAAGCGCTCGATAAAGTGAGTGGCGACAAATTTGATGAGGAAGACGTTGCCTTGATGACTTTATTTGCCCATCAGGCCGCGTTTTCCATCGGCCAGGCCCAACCCTTAGATCAACTTCACCGCACACTGATCCACGGCCTCAAACAAATGGCACGCCAGGAGGGGGCTGAACCTACCGAATTGTTCGAGGTGCTGGACGCCCAACCTCGTACAGCCCCAACGTTGATCCAACTAGCAAAAACGATCAAAGAAGTCAGTGCGCAGGGAGAAACGGAACGGGAAACCAGTTTGAAGATCATGCGGATCTTCCAAAATTTGCGGACGAAAACCATGTCTGGCGAAGGAACCCATTAATGAGCACGCCCATTGAAGAACAAGACTTGCCTGCCTGGTCCGATCCGTTTATGGCGAAGGCCATCCGATCTGTGCCCCTCCATGGGCCGTTGGCGGGGATCACCCGCACTTGGGCGTGGGGGAACAGCACCGGCAAAGGGATCAAGGTCGCGGTGATTGATAGTGGCATCGAACACGATCACCCGGCGCTGGAAGGCGCTGTGCGCGGGGGGATCGCGATTGAGTATGACCCAACCGCGGAAGCCCGGATTCGGTTTACCCCGGAAGATTTCCCCCAGGATATTTATGGGCATGGGACGGCGTGCGCGGCCATCATCCATGCTTTGGCCCCGGAGGCAGAACTGTACAGCGTACGGGTGTTAGGCCGCGACGGGAAAGGGCGTTCGCTTCAATTTGCCGCAGGCATAGATTGGGCCGTGGAAAATGGGATGCACGTGATGAACATGAGTCTGTCGTCCTCCAGTGAAGAGTATTTTGGCCTGTTTCATCAATTGGCGGATGATGCGTATTTCAAAGGTGTGGTACTGGTTTCCGCGGTGAACAACATCCCAGCCCCAAGTTACCCATCTCTGTATTCCTCCGTGATCTCCGTTGCCGCGCATGACCAGCAGGACCCGTTCACCTATTATTACAACCCAGCCCCCCCGGTTGAATTTGGTGCCCCCGGCATTGATGTGAAGGTGGCCTGGACAAACAAAAGCTACATGACCAGCACGGGCAACAGTTTCGCCGCCCCACACATCGCCGGAATTGTGACCCTGATCCGGGCCAAACACCCCGAATTAACCCCGTTTCAAATCAAAGCCGTGCTACACGCCTGTGCGAACAATATTCAACCGACGATGACTTCATAGTTGGGGTGTGAACCAACTCACAGCGTAAAAGGGGGACGCCTTCTAAAATACTTCTATTCGTACGCAAGACCCCGAAAGGGTTCGTCCTTGTTGTGAACAATTTTTTTATGGCTCTTCCGTAGTTGACGGGAAATCATCGGATGTTTGAACGTGGGCGGGTCCCCCCACACACGTTCAAACATCCGGCTCCGCATCCCGTTCATCCCGGTAGACCTCATTTTATTTTTGGAGGTAGGATGATGTCCGTTTCAACCCCCGCAGGAAACCTTTCCCCCTTTGCGATTTTTCGTAATCGTTCTTTCACCCGCATGTGGCTGGCGCAACTTGTCTCGACCATTGGCGATGCGTTCACCATGATTGCCGCGGGCATTTATGTTTTCCGGCTGACCAATTCCACCCTGCAAGTTGGGTTGATGCTGATGGCAACGGCGGTCCCCACCATGGTCATCGGGATGATTGCCGGGGTGTTTGTGGACCGGTATGACCGCAAAAAAATCATGATATGGGCCGATATTCTCCGGGGCTGTTTGATCCTTCTCATCCCGATTTTGCTTCCCTATCACGTAGCCTGGCTTTATATCATTGTCATGCTCACCAGTTCCATCGGCACCTTTTTCGCCCCCGCCTTCGATAGTGTCCTGCCCGAATTGGCGACCGACGAAGAACTCACCGCGGCCAACTCGATGATCGCCATCAGTTCTTTTGGGTCCACCGCCATAGGGTTTGCCGCCTCCGGCCTGATCGCCGCCTATTCGATTGAATGGGCCTTTTATCTCGATGGCGCGAGTTTCTTTCTTTCCGCTTTGCTTCTCGCCAGCGTGAAGATTGCCGTGGTGGAAAACCCCGAAAAAACCACTATCACCGCCGTGATGCGCAATTTACGCGAAGGGTTGACCTTCCTCTTCGGCAACCGGGTCTTACGTTCGGTTGTCCTGGTGGGGTTTATGTATGCCTTTTCAATTGGCATCTGGAATACCATGCTCCTCCCGTTTGCCACCCTCGCCCTGGGCGCGTCTGAATTTGAATACGGCCTGCAAGAAGGCGTCACTTCGATTGGGTTTGTTTTAGGAAGTTTGCTCATTGCCCGCTTTTCGGGGCGTCTCCGTGAAGGACAATGGATTAGCCTGAGCCTGTTAGGGATGGGCGGCTTTGGCATTGTCTACGCCCTCTCCTCCTCGATTCCCCTGGCAATTCTCCTCGTCACCATCACCGGGGTGATGAATGCCCCGTACTCGGTCGCGCGGCGCACCCTGATCCAGCGAAATACGGATCGGGAAATGCGGGGACGCGTCTTCGGGGCGATGATGACCCTCGGCACGGTGGTGATGTTGCTCGGCATGGGCGCCGCGGGGTTGGCGGACTACATCGGGGTTCGCGAAATGATGCTGACCTCGGTCATTTTGACCGCGCTGGGCGGAGTTTACGCCCTGTTTGCCCCCGGCCTGGGTCAACCCGCCGCCGAATGGCTCCGCGCCGTCAGTCTCCTGCGGAACGCGGCCTCTGCCCCGACCCCCGAAGCGGGACGCCCCGCCACCCTCGCCGATTTCGACCGCCTGATCGGACATCTGCCCTCCTTGTCCATCTTGGACGCCTCTACCCGCGAAAAACTACTCAAAGACGCACGCTACCTGCAAGCGGATGAGGGTTGTATCATCGTCCGCCACGGGGAGGTGAGTGACGCCGCGTATTTTATTGTGGATGGCAAAGCGATTGCAGGCCGCACCGAAGGGCAACAGGAAAAAGTATTGGAAGTGTTAAACGCAGGCGATTTCTTTGGCGAAATTGCGGCCCTGACCGGCATTCCCCGCACCGCCAACATTATTGTCGAAAAGCCTACCGACTTGCTCCGAGTCCCGGCCTCCACCCTGCGGGAACTCTCCAGCCAACCGGACTTAAACCGCATCTTTATGACGAAAATGACCGAACGGATGGTTAGCATGAATATGATCGAAATGCCAAAGATGATGGCGCTCGATCAAAATGTCCTGCGCGAACTTCGCACCGACGCCCCCGCCGCCATGCAACCGGCATAACCCACCAACGCCCTTAAAAAAAAGCATGGCAGATGATTCCATCTGCCACGCTTTTTTAAAGCGAAAATCTTGATTGCCCCCTGCTAAATCGCGCCCTGATGACGCCTATTATCCCGCTTTCAAAATCTCCCGCGCCGCGTTCATCCCCGGCAGACCCGTCAACCCGCCCCCGGGATGGGTCCCGCTCCCGCACATGTACAGCCCTTCCACCGGGGTCCGATACCGTCCCCACCCGGGCACAGGGCGCAACATCAACATCTGGTCCAGTCCCATCTGCCCGTGCATCCAGTGCCCCTCCGCCAACCCATACTCCCGCTCGTAATCCAGCGGGGTAATCGTGTGCGTCTGTTTTACCAGTCCGGGCAGGGTGGGCGCGTACTCGGCCAGCGTGTTCAGCACCGTTTGTTCCAGGGCGGCTTTTTGCGTCGTCCAATCGCCTTCTTTCAGGCAGTACGGCGCATACCGCACCATCACCGACAAGACTTGTGGCCCCGCCGCGCCCGCGTGCAGAGTCGGCATATGCGCCAGCAACGCGGGTTTTTCAGATATGCGCCCGTATTTCGCCGCATCGTAAGCCTGCTCCAAATATTTCAACGAAGGATTGATCGCAATCCACCCCTTCAACTGGTCGGGCGAGCTTTGTCCGAATTGGGGCAACCCGCTCAACAAGAAATGCACCGTCGCCGTCGAACCGCGATACCGCACATTCCGCGCCCGCCGCATCACCCGCACCGGGAGATGATACGCCCCCACAAGATCGAACCACGTATGCCGGGGATCGGCGGACGAAACCACCACTTTCGCGGGGATCGTCTCCCCGGACGTGGTAACTACCCCCGTCACTTTCCCGTTCTCCACCAAAATCTGCCGGACGCCGGTTCCCAACCGAATCTCCGCCCCAAACGCCTTCGCCGACTTCATCAATGCCTCCGACACCGCTCCCGCGCCCCCCTTCACGAAGCGCGGCCCGGTCTGCCCTGTGTGTTGATACAACAACGCCAACGCCGTTCCCGCCCCCATCGGGCCAAGCATGGTATTCAACGTGGAGAAAAGCCCAAGCGCGCCTTTGACGGCGTCGGACTCGAACCACTCGGACAGGAAATCGTAGGAACTCATGGGAAGCACGCGGATGAACTCCATCATATCCCGTTCCCCCAACCCCCGCGCCTTCAACGCCACCTGCGCCCAGGGCCACAGTTCGCTCATCGAATACGGTCCTTTCAAATCGGGCGGCGTCAACGGCATCATCGCCGCGAGGACAGCGGCGGTGCGTTTCACGAAGGTTGCGTATTCCGTATAGCGTGCGGCGTCTTTTTGGGAAAACTGTGCGAGCGACGCCGCGGTCGTTGACGTTGCTTGCAACGCCTCGTCCCCGAACGTCAACGCCGCCCCCTCCTTTTGTGGCGCGAAAATCGAAACCGGGGAGGGGAGAAATTCCAGTCCGTTATCCAGCCGGAGTTGGCTGATCACGCCCGGGTGGAGGAGGTGCGCGCTGGGGAATCCGGTATTCGCCCGCACCCCGGGGAAGATTTCTTCGGTCGCGGCGATCCCGCCCGGAATCGCTCGCCGTTCGAGGACGAGGACGCGTTTACCCGCCTGTGCAAGCAGGGCGGCAGTGGTGAGGCCGTTGTGTCCGGCGCCGATGAGGAGGAGGTCGTAGGGGGTGGTCGTTGGCATGGTATAAAGGGTAAACAGGGTATGGGGTAGATAGGGGAAGCAGAGTAGGTGAGGTAAAGTTAGAATTATTTAAATATCTCTTTGGCGATAGTATCGATTTTATCTTTACCAAATTCTTTTGTAAGGGCATAGTAAACTGTCACAAAGCCGATTGACCAAATTTTATTCTCTTTCAGTCGCGCAAGTATTTGCTTAGGGTTGATGTCTATAGCTTCGATCTGATTCACTTCCCATTTGCCACCTATTCCCCTTGTGCGAATTTCTCTTATTTGTTCAATCGTTTCGGAACAATATGCTATACCAAGTAATCCCCATTGGTAATATTCAGTATCCAGCCCAAATCCGAGAAAGTGAATATCCTCTTGCAACAATTGAATGCCTAATTCTTCCTGCGCACCACGAATTGCAGTTCGATATAAATCAGGGCCTTTATAAGTATTTGAACGATCCAAAATTGGTTGAATCCCCTCTACAACGCTACTATCAAGTTGCCCAGGTCTCACTCCAATATTAGTGTTTCGTCGAGTCAAGATGAGTTTTTTATCTTTTGTAATAACTGCTAGTGCTATTCCAAAACCGTTTGATAAGAATGGGATAGGATTTGATAACTCATGTCCTTGAAGATATTTTTGACGCAAAGTTAATACAGCTGGTGGAGTGAGTAAATTGGTATCAAGACTTGTGATAGTAGCTTGAAAGGTAAAGTAGTCAGATGGGCGAAAGGTGAGCGTAATTTCAAGGTTTTCCTCAGGAATAGTTCTGCCTCGAGCATACTTCTCTAGCGAATACATTGGGCCATTCCATTGATAGTTTTCGCCTTTAGATTTCTTCCTTGCTTCACGTTTTTGAATAGTGTCCCTTAATGCTGAGATTTCAGGTGGCAAAGTATAAGGCATGTTTTCAACCCGACATCTGATGGTTGCAGGGGTATATTCTAATTCTCCGTCTCCATCTATAACTAACCAGGAAGTAGTATATTTGCCAATTGAAAAAGTTTCAGCTTTAGGTATAGGAGATTTCCGTCGGTAAAAAATAGTTCGAAGCCATCTAAGAAATCTTTTTTTTAATGATGTCAATTGATCTTCAAAAATGAGACTCAAGATGAGACTAACGATTGCTCCAATGATAGATGAGAGTAGAATTTCCATATCTTAGATGTTTGAATTATCATTATCCAGAAAATAAAGTTATTCTGGCATACGTTTCCCAACCATAGGAAGGGCTACTTATTTCGCATCCTTCAAAATCTCCAACGCCGCCAACCTCCCCGGCGCGGAACTGATCCCCCCCCCCGGATGCGTCCCACTCCCGCACTGGTAGTACCCGGCAATCGGGGTGCGGTACTTCGCCCAGCCTGCCGCGGGGCGGAGGAAGAGCAATTGCGAGAGGGAGAGTTCGCCCGCGAAGATGTTGCCCTGCGAGAGGCCGGTGGTGTCTTCGATGTCTTTGGGGGACCGCACTTGCCGCCCGATGATGAGGTTTTTCAGGTTGGGGGCATATTCGGACAGGGTGTCAATCACCGCGTCGCCGAAGGCTTCCCGTTTGGCGTCGGTCCATTCGCCGTCGGCGAGTTCGTAGGGGGCGTATTGCACGAAACAGGACATCACATGTTTTCCGGGCGGGGCCATGTCCGGGTCGAGCAGGGAGGGGAAGATCATGTCAATGTACGGGCGTTGGGAGAAGTTGCCGTACTTGGCATCGTCGTAGGCGCGTTCCATGTAGTCGAGCGAGGGGCTGATCGAGATCGCCCCTTTGTAGGCGGCGCGGAGCCGGGCGGGGGTATCCTGCCCGCGCGGGGTGCGGAGCGCGGTGAAGTCCGGCAGGGCGTCGAGGGCGAGGTTCACTTTCCCGGACGAGCCTTTGATGTTGAACCGTTGGATGTCGGAGACCAGTTGATCGGGCAGGTGGGATTTGTCCACCAGTTTGAGGAAGGTCAGTTTCGGATCGAGCGAGGAGACGACAATCGGAGCGTAGAACTCATCCCCATTCTTCAGCGCGACCCCGACCGCTTTCCCGCCTTTGACGATGACCTGATCCACCGCCGCATTCAACCGAATCTCTGCCCCGAACGACCGGGCTGAACTCGCGAGGGCTTCCGCCACCCCGCCCGTGCCGCCTTTCTGGAACCCCCACGCGCGGAACACGCCATCAATCTCGCCCATGTAGTGATGCAACAGCACATACGCCGTCCCCGGTGAGCGCGGCCCCAAAAACGTGCCGATGATCCCGCTTGCGGACATCGTTGCCTTGAGCGGATCAGTCTCGAACCACTCATCGAGGAAGTCGGCGGAACTCATCGTCATCAGTTTGATGAAGGTGTAGAGGTGTTCTTCGTCCAGGTTGAGGAAATGTTTGCCGAGTTTGGCGAGGGGCATCAACTCGCGGGGGTCGTACTTCGTCGGGTCGGGGGGGAGCAGGCTGAGGATGGGTTTGACCGCTTTCGCCATGAAGTACATGGTGTGGCTGTATTCGTCGTAGGT
Source organism: Anaerolineales bacterium (assembly GCA_013359445.1). Taxonomy (GTDB): domain Bacteria; phylum Chloroflexota; class Anaerolineae; order Anaerolineales; family JABWBV01; genus JABWBV01. The sequence goes on from JABWBV010000138.1 coordinate 9,015, forward strand.
TTCCGCGTCGCGGGGGGAGAACCGCGCCAGGTTTCGCACCGTTGCCCAGTGATCGGCGTCCCGCAAGATGTAGTCGCTCCCATCCCGCATGGGGGTGATGGTGCTTTCGAGCGGGAGAATCTTCAGGCCGTGTTTGGGTAGTTGCAGGTCGCGGATCACTTCCGGGCGTAGCAGGCTGACGACATACGAGAAGACGGTGAATTTGAAGCCGGGGATGATCTCCTCGGTCACAGTCGCCCCGCCGACGAGGTGGCGTTGTTCGAGGACGAGGACTTTTTTCCCCGCTTTGGCGAGGTAAGCGGCGGTGGTCAGGCCGTTGTGGCCGCCACCGATGATGAGGGCGTCGTAGGTGTGAGTGGTCATAGGATGATTCGTAAATAGATAAACGGTTTATTCTTTTGGTGGATGCCAACCTGCTAAAATCCAGGCTTTCCGAGAACGAACTAACGATGAGCGGTTGAGTTTTAATGCAGAGACTGTTGCTCTACCAATTTTGGTCTTCCCATCAATACGCTCACCCATGGATACCCATTCAAAATGCTCATGCCAACCGTCTGTATGAGGATTGAAGACTGGGACATTTTCACCAGACACAGGATCGCGAACAGCAATTTTGTTGCTTTTATAAACATTGCACAACGAACAAATCGGCCAAAGGTTGTGTTCATCTGTGGTTCCGCCAAGCGATTCTGGAATGTAATGATCAATTTCCATCGGTGCGCCGACAATTGATTCAGCAGTCAGACAATAACCACAGCGATATTTGCCTCTTTCGCTGACTAGTTCGCGGAGTTTTTTGGAAATGTGGGTCATTGATCATGGAGTAGTTGAGAAATATCTGCATTGCGTTGTTTGAGCAGAACCGCGGCCTCCGCGCGAACCAACATATTCTTTTCATATTGTTGAATTAAATGGTCGCGGGTTTGCATTTCTGTTTCTGTCAGACCGACGCTTTGCTGTTTAAGATGCAACTGTTCCAATTGTTCAGAAATTTCTGCGGGCAACCGGCGACGAGCGGCACGCCAAAGCGAATCGTTGTCCAAAAATTTCAGGTTCGCAACCGCTTCCTCTAATTCGTCCGGTAAACGCTCTTCAAACGGGATTGCCGCGATGGCTTCCAGCATCTCGTCTTCAACGCTACGGTGCGCTTGAGCCGCTCGGCGTTTGATGCGCGTATACAATTTCGTCGGGATGTTGACTGTTACTGGGTGAAGGGACATTAGAAACCTCCAATCAAATTAGCCTCGCTTCCACTCCGGCTCATAAAACGGCAGTTTCCCCACCACGGCACGCCCCCGTTCCCGGTGATGCTCCACCGTAAACTCCATCTCCAACTCCGTGCCCGGTTTTGCAAACTGCGTCTCCAGCGTCGCCAACCCGATATACCGCTTCAAAATCGGGGAAAACGTGTGGCTGGTCACATACCCAACCTGCCGATGACCAACGTACAACGGCACGGATGATCGGTTCGCGCGACCCGTCACCTGCACGGGCAAATCCTTCGCCCCATAAATCTTCTCCAGCGACACCCAATCAATCTCCACCCCCACCGTTGCCCACGTCGAACCGTTTTTGGCCTCCGCTTCCAACGCCTTTCGCCCGACGAAATCCTTTCCCTCTGCAAACTTCACCGCCCACCCCAGCCCGATCTCGAACGGGGACGATTTTTGACCGGGGATAAACGTCCGCGGCGACGAAAAATAATCCACCTCGATCAGCACCAACCCCGCCTCAATCCGGGAAATGTCCAACGCGGCCAGCCCAGCGGGCATGATCCCGTACGCAGTCCCCACCTCCATCAGCATATCCCACACCCGCACGGCATACTCCGGCGCGAACCATAGCTCATACCCCAAATCCCCTGTGTACCCGGTTCGCGTAATGGTGACGGGGATATCTGCAATCGTGGTCGAAGTGAGAGCGTAATACTTGAGATTGGCAACGGACGATGGGGAATTATCCGTCGTCCGTCTCCCGTCCTCGGTCAGTTTTTCGAGAATCGCCCGCGAATTCGGCCCCTGCAACGCCAGCGAGGCAATCTCCGTTGAGACATCGCGAATCTCCACGTCCATGCCCCAGGCGCAATCTTTGAACCAGCGCCACGAGGGGTCGGCGGAGGTGACGCGGAAGTGTTGCTCGCCCAGGCGGGACACCGTGCCGTCGTCAATCACCTTGCCTTCGTCGTCGCACCAGGGCGAGTACATCACCTGGCCGACGCGGCATTTGCGCATGTCGCGGGTCATGATCCGGTTCAGGGCGCGTTCCGCGTCCGGGCCGGTGAATTCGTATTTAAACAGGGGGGAAACGTCAATCAGCGCGGCGGCGTTGCGGATGGCCCAGTATTCGCGTTCGTGGAACATCTCGTAAACGCCTGCGCCGAGGTAGCCAGACCAGTGGCGCCATTCCTGGCCTTGGTTGAGTTCGGATGTGCGGGAGTGAAAAGGAGTTGGGATAGGCATTGTGATAGATGGGGGAGTTTATAGGGTTGCTGATTTGTTATCTTACTGACTTGAAAATTATAGCGTATGCAAAGAATTTCCGGCTACAAATTGGGTACAAGATAACCTGTTTGAGGGTAAAATCATGCCTATGGATTCACTCATTGGTCAAAATATTCGCAAATATCAGATTCTCAGCAAACTCGGGGCGGGGGGGATGGGCAGTGTGTTTCGGGCACGGGATACCATTCTCGAACGCGATGTCGCCCTCAAACTGCTTGCTCCCACCCTGGCAAATGATGATAGCTTCGTCGAACGGTTCCGGCTGGAAGCGCGGTCCCTTGCCCGGCTCGATCACCCGCACATTGTCAAAGTTTACGACGCCGATTGGGATGAAAACAAACTCTTCATCGTGATGGAGTACGTGGATGGCGGCTCGCTGGCTGATCTCATCAAACAAGAGGGCGCGCTAAAACCCGCCCTGGTCGTCAAACTTCTCCAACAAACGGCCTCCGGGCTGGACTACGCTCACCAACGCGGCCTGATCCATCGGGATATCAAACCCGCCAACATTCTGATCGATACACAAGGCAATGCCAAACTAACCGATTTTGGGCTTGTCAAAGACACCGGCACCTCCCTCACCGCAGATGGAACCCGTTTGGGCACCCCCGCCTACATGGCCCCGGAACAAATTCAAGGGGAAGAGGTCACCCCCGCGTTAGACATATACGCCCTGGGCGTAGTCGCCTACGAAATGTTGACCGGGCGCACCCCCTTTCAGGGGAACATGAGCGCCATCTTTGAAGGCCATCTCTTACGCCAGATTCCGGCTATCTCCCAGCTCAATCCCTCCATCCACCCGGACACACAAGGCTGTTTAGCGAAAGTCCTGGCAAAAAACGCTTCCGAACGTTATCCCACCGCCAGTAGTTTTGTCCAGGCCCTGCAAGAATCCCTCCACCTGGAAGAACGCCCCAGTGGGGCCGTGACTCCCGCCGTGACGCTGATCCAACCCGCCCCTCCTTCGCCCGCGGGAATCAGACCCCAGGCCGGTGGCGCGGGGATGTCCGGCGCGGTCCGCCCCGCGTCGGGGTCTGTGTCCCCCTCAGGGGGGAGGATGCCGGCAGGGACTCCACCCCCCGGCTCGGGTCCGATTTCGGGTTCAGTTCCCCCGACCGGGACCGGCACCTATCCGCCTCCCAAAAAATCCGGGCCAGGCAGTTTCCTTTCGGGGTTTGGCTTGGGCGCAGTCGGTGTTGTCGCCATCTTATCTTTGGGGTTACTTTGTTTGTGCGGAGGCTGTTACTTCGTTGCCGCCAATCTTCCCGATCCGACGCCGACCGCCACCGCGACGCCTCCTCCCACCGAAACCGCGATCCCCACCCTGGCTCCCACCGAAACGTCGCTCCCCACGGAGACCCCCTTCCCCACGGAAACTCCCACGTTGATGCCCACTGCCACTTCGCTGGTTGTCCTGTTTCAGGATGATTTTTCCGACGTAAATGTGGCCGATTGGGGGCAGGAACGAGATGGAGACGGGATTACCGACTACGAACAAGGCGGCTACCGGATTTGGGTGAACAAGTCAGATTGGATTTTCTGGAGTACCGCCGGGCTGGTTTTTAACGATGTACAAATCGAGGTGGATGCCACCAAACTGGGCGGGCCGGATTCCAACGAGTTTGGAATTATCTGCCGCTATGTGGACACCGAGAATTTCTATTTCCTGACGGCAACCAGCGATGGGTTCTATTCTCTTAGTAAGTACGTTGATGGCGAATACTTTTCCCTCACAGAGGAAACTTTCTTGCCCACCGATTACGTTAACGAAGGCAACGCCTCCAACCACCTCCGCGCCGATTGCGTGGGGAGTACGTTGACGCTTTATCTGAATGGGCAACTGGTCGCCTCTGCCACAGACACGGCGTTAACGTCTGGCGATGTGGGTATCATGGTCGGGTCCTACGATACCGCCGGAGCGGATATCTTGTTCGATAATTTTATTGTTTTCCAACCATAAGCGGTTCCAGGCATGGAGGAATTCCCC
>JABWBV010000765.1 GCA_013359445.1 Anaerolineales bacterium
ATCCCCAACACCTTCAAAATTCGGGTTCCTATCCCGTTAATTCCGGTAAAGCCCTATTTATCGACGCCGGTGACGACGATGCCTTGTACGAAGAACCGTTGGGCTACGGCAAAGAGGATGAGCGGGAGGACGAGGGTCATCAGCGCGCCAGCCTGGATCAGTTGGGGCTGTTGACCGTAGATGCCGTTGAAGGTGGAGAGGGCGTAAGAGATAGGCCAGGCTTCCCGATTGGTCGACAAGTAGATGACAGGGCCGAAATAATCGTTCCAGGCAAAAACAATGTGGAAAACGGTAATCGCCATCAGCGCCGGGTAGGATTGGGGAATGATGACAGACCAGAGAATCCGTAAGGGGCCTGCGCCATCCACTTTAGCCGCTTCGTCGAGTTCACGCGGAAGGGTCATAAAGTATTGGCGTAAGAGAAATACGTCATATGCGTTGGCAAAGAAAGCAGGAATAATGAGGGGATACCAACTCCCTACCCCGATGTTTGGCAAGCCATTGTCAGTCATAAACGTGCCGAGTTTTTGCCAAAAGGTATACGTCGGAATCAGGGTAACAAAACCCGGTAAGAAGATAGTTGAAATTAAGAGGACGAACAAAAAATCACGTCCGGGGAAACGAAATCGCGAAAATCCGTAGGCAACGAGCGTACACGAAATGAGGACGCCAATTTCGGTCATAATCGCATAATAGGTTGTGTTCCAAAGGAGTCTCGGGAATTCGATGGTGTTCCAGACTTCGGCGTAGTTTTCCCAGGTCGGGGCAAATTTCCAGGGACGTTCCAACGAACGCCACGCACCGGTGCAGACAAATTCGCCCCGGTCGAGGTTCGCGGGGTCAACATAGGTACTTTGGCGCGTTCCTTTTTTCACGATAGCCAGCGCAAGGGTAGATGTATCACCTTCGGAACCTTCGCAAGTAGACATCGGGACGTTAAAAACTTCTACTTCTTTGCCGTTGTATTCATAGAAAGATGGTTGGGCAGGCCAGATGGGGGCACCTACGATAGAGATTTGATCTTGCGTTTTTAAGGATGTAAAAACCATAAAAGCGAAAGGAGAGAGAAAGATAAACAGGATCGCCAGGGTGAAAGTAGTAACTGTTACCGTACTGACGATTTTACGAACATTTCGGGGATTTTTAGATATGGTTTGCATAGAAAGACCTCTTGATGTTCTCCGCATTAAGCACGGCTATCGCCAGCGTAATAGACCCAATATTTCGCTGTGCCAAATAAAACAAATGTGACCAACAAGATAACGACGAACAATAGCCAGGCCATCGCCGAGCCATAAGCCATATCTTGAAACGTAAAGAAGGTCTTGAACAGATAGACGTTATAAAAATTCGTCGCCCCCCCTGGTCTCCCAGTCCCATTGTTTACCACCAACGGCACAAGGAAATATTGGAAAAGGCCGACAATGCTGAGCGTCAAATTGTAAAAAATCACTGGCGAAATCATGGGAAATGTCACTTTCCAAAATGATTGCCATCCGTTCGCTCCGTCTACTTTGGCCGCATCATACAACTCAGTCGGAACACCTTGTAACCCAGAAAGCATAATGAGCATCGCGTTTCCAATGGTCCAAATGCCCATGATCACGTAAGCGGGATACACCCAATTCACATCATTAGCCCATAAGGGAACATTCTCCTTCGCCATCCCTAACCCTATCAGCGCCCGGTTGATCCATCCCGTTTCTGGGTTGAGCATCCCCCCCCACAAAAAGACTGCGGCCACAAAGGGGATAATGTAAGGCATGTAAAACAAACTGCGGAAAAGCATCTGCCCTTTCAGGTTGGGGCTATTCATCAAAAGCGCCAGGCCTAAGGGTAAAAAGATGCCGACGGGCAAGGCAATCAAACCAAATCGAACCGTAATCCACAATGAGCCAAGCGTACCGCTTCCCGTTGACCAGATTTGAGGATCCTTCACCAGAGTCGCGTAGTTTTTGAGACCGACAAAATCTGGGTTCTTTAAAATCCCGTCGGTAATCTTCAAATCCATAAAACTGAAAACCAGGCTGGCGATGAGGGGCAATATCGTAAACGCCACGAAGCCAAAAAGCCAGGGGGAGAGAAACCACAGCCCGGTTTTCATCTCTTCTCGACCTCTCATCGACATCTCGCGAAAAGCACGAAGGCTGGGTAACTGTACACTTCTAAATTGTTCTAACATGGGCTAGACTCCTTATCATTTTGGAAAATAGGGCGGGGATGATGGATAATTCATAACGTTATTCAAAAAAGACAATCAATAATTGCTCGATTTTATTTCTCAACTATCAAAACCCATAACTTTCTAGAAAGTTAGGTACTTTGCAAGATTTCGTTCCACCTGGGTAGATTCCTCTTGTTTTGGAGATTTTCCGCTTGTGTCTGGATGAAATACTGTAATTACTCACGTTCAAAGGGGTAATACTCGAGAAAAAAGGATGGAAGGGGGATGTACATCCCCCTTCCA
>JABWBV010000766.1 GCA_013359445.1 Anaerolineales bacterium
CCAGGTGGGAACCGATAAACCCTGCGCCGCCCGTGATCAGAATTCGGGGCAAGGATTTCGTGCGATGAGAAGGGAGCGTCATATAGTCAGCCTCGTGTTAGGATTTTGAGGCAGTATATCATCCCCCCTGCCAACGGGGGTAAAATAAACGCCATTCTTAGCAACAGAGGTAACCCCATGCCCAACATCCTCCGTACTCTCCCAGACGGCCTGATCATTCGCCACGCGACCCCCGCGGACGCCGCGCCGCTGGCCGAATTCAATTCCATCATGCACTCCGACGACGGCCCCACCCAGCCCGACAAAAACATCCACGCCTGGACCATGGACCTGCTCACCCAACCTCACCCCCACTTCCAACCGGGTGATTTTTTGATTGTGGAAGACCAGGGGAAAATCGTCTCCGCATTGTGTACTGTGTCTCAAACGTGGATGTACGAAGGGGTTCCGTTCGGCGTGGGGCGGCCCGAACTCGTCGCCACCCACCCCGACTACCGCCGCCGCGGGCTAATTCGTATGCAAATGGACATCGTCCACCAATGGAGCCAGGAACGGGGCGAGATCATGCAAGTGATCACGGGGATTCCCTGGTATTACAAACAGTTTGGCTACGAAATGGCGCTGGACTTGAGCGGCGGACGCACCGCGTTCGTCCCCCACATCCCCAAACTCAAAAACGGGCAAACCGAACCCTTCACCTTCCGCCCCGCGACGGAGGCCGACATCCCCACCCTCATGGAAATCTACGCGCACAACGGCACCCTCTACGGCCTCACCTGCCAGCGCAACGAGGCCATGTGGCGCTACGAACTGAACGGGCGCAGTGAGGAGAATCTGGTACGGATTCAAGTCAGCCTCATCGAAACCCCGGCGGGCGAGGTTGTGGGCTATCTCGGCCACCCACCCCGGCTGTGGGATACCGTTCTGGCGCTCAACTTCATGGGCCTCAAACCCGGCATCTCCTGGTTAGATGTCGTCCCCGCCACCATGCGCTTTGCCCAAAAAGTGGGCGAAACCTACGCCGCCCAAAAAGAGAACGGCAAATTTGAGGGCATCTATTTCTCGCTCGGGCGCGAACATCCCATGTACGACCTCTTCCCGAACACCCTCCCCCGCGTCCGCCCCCCGTATGCCTGGTATGTCCGCATCCCAGATGTGACCGGGTTCGTCCGCCACATTGCCCCCGCGCTGGAACGCCGCCTGTCCAACTCCCCGTTAGCGGGATACAGTGGCAAACTGGCCCTCAACTTCTACCGCTCCGGGACACGCCTCACCTTTGAAAACGGCACCATCACCCACGTCGAAGCCTGGCAACCCGGCCCGGACGAAGAAGGCGACGTGCGCTTGCCTGACCTGAGCTTTCTCCGCCTCCTCTGCGGGCAAAAATCCTTCGAAGAATTGGACGCCTTCATGGTAGATTGTTCGGCCAACAACGACAGTGCTCGCGCGTTGGTCCATGCGCTCTTCCCCAAAAGGCCCGCCAACGTGTGGGGGATTGTTTAACCCGTGGGAACTTGTGGGAACCTGTAGGAATTCGTGGGAAAAATCGTCCTCGGCCTCATTGCCGATACCCATATCCCTGACCGCGCGGGGGGCCTGCGCCCGGACATCCTGCCCATTTTCCGCGCCGCAGGCGTCACAACCATCCTGCACGCGGGCGATGTCAGTGTCCCCGCGGTGCTGACCGAACTCGAAACGGTCGCCCCCGTCCACGCGGTGCGCGGCAACCGGGACATCTACCGCCTCCGCGCCCTGCCCATGACCCGCTTGCTGGACTTTGAAGGGGTCACGGTCGGGTTGGCGCACGGGCAGGGCAATTTGTGGTTTTATTTGCATGAAAAGTTGCGGGTGTACACCGTAGGGTATAGCCTGGCGTTTTATCTCGGTTACCTCCACAAAACTTTTCCCACCGCGCAGGCCATCGTCTTCGGGCACAGCCACCAGCCGATCATCCACCAAAGCCGCGGGAAATTGATCATCAACCCCGGCTCGGCGTGTTGCCCCGACATGAAGCACCCGCCGAGCGTGGCGCTCCTTCATCTCGAAAACGGAAAAGCAACGGGGGAACTGGTTTGGTTAAAAAAACAGGTTTCCCCTCACAGACCGTGATCAGGATACTCGAAAAAAAAGGATGGAAGGGGGGATGTACATCCCCCCTTCCATCCTTTTTTTTCGCCAGTTTCTAATCTTGTGAATAGTTTAAAAAAGTGACTGTCACCTTTTCGGTGACAGTCACTTCGCTAGTAACAGGGGAATGTTTCTACTTACTCACAAACCATGCGGCCACGTAGCCTTCCGCGCCTTCGACATCTTTCACTTTGAGCCACTGACCTTCTTTGCCCAGTTTGGCTTCCCAATTGGTTTCCAACACGAGCAAATCTGCTTGCAGGGGCAGGCGTTTGATGAGGGTATTGTCGGCGACAACGGGCTGGGAGCGGAGGGCCAAATC
>JABWBV010000767.1 GCA_013359445.1 Anaerolineales bacterium
GCTCAAACCGGGCGAGGTAATCGGGGTCGCTCAAGTAGGGCGTGTCAATGACTTTGATGGCGGCGTACCGCTGGAGTTTGGTATCAATGCCCCGGTACACGCGCGCCATGCCCCCCTGTCCGAGCAGGGTTTCCAGGCGATATTCGTCCATTTGCAGGCCGATCAGCGTGGGGGGGAGTTGGGGCGGGGGCGGGGCGGGGGAGTGGGCGGCCCGCGCGGGGGGCGGCGGCAAGGTGATGGGGCGCGGAGAATTGTCGCGGGGTTGCAACGTGGGGGCCAACGCGTCCATCAGCGCTTGCCCGGTGGGGTAACGGTCTTCGGGGCGTTTGCTGAGGGCTTTGAGTAAGACGCGTTCGGTTTCGGGACTCAGGTTGGGGTTAAAATCCCGCGGGGAGGGGATGTTTTGGGTAAGGTGTTGGAGGGCGACACTGGTGGGGGACGGATCGTCGAAGGGTACGCGCCCGGTCAGCAGTTCGTAGAGGACCACGCCAAACGCGTACAAATCCGACTGGGGCACGGCGTCCGCGGAACGGCGCGCCTGTTCCGGGGCGATGTAATGGGCGGAGCCAAACGCTTCCCCGACCGAGCCTTGTGCCAGGTCCAGTGCAAGGCCAAAATCGGTCAGCACCACGCGGCCGTCTTCGGCGATCAGGATGTTGGCGGGTTTGACATCGCGATGGATGAGGCCCTGCTGGTGGGCATAGTCGAGGGCGTTGGCGACCGCGCGCCCAATGCGGAGAATTTCTCCCGGCTCGATCTGGGTGCGGTGATGTCCCATCCATTTGCCCAAATCCTGCCCGGCGATGTACTCCATCACAAAGTAGTACAGCCCATCCTGTTCGCCCGCATGGTAGATTTTGACAATGTGGGCGTGTTGCCAGCGTGCCACCGAACGGGCTTCGCGAATGAAGCGGGTGGTGTAAAACGGGTCTTCGCGAAAGCGCGCGTCGATCACTTTGAGGGCCACCGGGCGTTCGAGCGCGGTGTCCCAGCCATAATACACTACCGCCATGCCCCCGCGCCCTAACAGACGCTCGATGCGGAAGTTCGCAATCTGCTGGCCAATGAGCGGATCAACGGGCACAGTTACCCCTCGATGACGACGTAGGACAGGTTTTTATCGGCGAGAAATTCGATGCGGATGGTGAGACGCGCGTCGCCCAGTTGGAAAAGCAGGTCTTTGATTTCCATACTTTCCCCAATCGAGAGGGTTTGCCAGCCCCGGTTGGGCATCTCTTGCAGGTAATAGGCTTCGACCTCGGCCAGGGAGACCGGGGTGATGAAGACATACCGTCCCTCTGCCTCTGCGCCCGCCTGGGCACCGGGCATAACAGGAACCACGCCCCCGGCCACGGTCCACTCGGTCAGCGGGGGATCGGTGGGGAGCGGTGCACCTGTGGTGTTGCCGCTTTGGGCCAGGGGCAGGTAAACGGTTTGGCTTTCGCCACTGGGCGAGACGACGGCATTTTCCCCTTCGGCGGGGGTGGGTGCGACGGGCGGGGTGCAGGCGGTCAGGAGGAGCATCCCAACGAGCAGAGCCAAAAAGCGGAGAGCGGCGGGAAAAGTACGGGTGGGGGTGGTCATGTTTATTCCTTGGGGGAGGGGATAGGGATAGCAGTGGTGGCTTTGACGACGGTCAGCGCGAGGCTGGTATAAATGCGGGCGACCCCGGGCAAGGGGGTGAGTTTATCGACAATGAATCGTTCCAGGTCTTTCCGGTTGCGGATGATCACTTTGAGCAAATAGTCAAACTCGCCCGTGATGTGATAACACTCCAGCACTTCGGGCATGGCCTGAATTTGTTTGCGAAATTGCTCCACTTGTTGCATGGTGTGCTGTTGCAGGCTGACGTTGACAAAACACAAGATGTCGTAGCCCAATTGGTCGGCATTTAGCAGAGCGGTGTATTGCTGAATATAGCCCAGGTCTTCCAGACGTTTTAACCGCGCATGGCACGCGGGCGGCGAAAGGTTGATCTGCCGGGCCAGTTCTGCATTGCTGATGCGTCCCTCAGCCTGCAAAATATCCAGAATAGTGCGGTCGATTGAGTCCAAAAATGGGGGGGGAGAAGAGTCAGGCATTATGTAAAAATTCTCGTCATGCCGAGGCTTTGCACGGGACATTATAATGCGAAAATTCTTAAGCACTTCAAAGGTTTCCATAATGCACCCCACCGTTTTTGTTTCAGTCCCTGCCACCAGTGCCAACCTCGGCCCCGGCTTCGATTGCCTGGGTCTGGCATTAAACCTGTGGAATGAAGCGACCTTTTCGCTTCCCCCCCTCCACCCCCACCTCGCCCTCGAAATCGAAGGATTTGGCGCGGAAACCCTCCCGCGCGATGACACCAACCTGATCGTCAAAGCCGCCCAAACCCTGGCGCACCACGTCCAACGCCCCCTCCCCGCGGGTCTCAACATTCGTTGCCGAAACGCCTTCCCCCCCGGCTCGG
>JABWBV010000768.1 GCA_013359445.1 Anaerolineales bacterium
GTCTCGACTGGCTCACCTATACCTTGAAGCAAGGTTTACCTTTCCAGGTCTATTTTCGGCTGCAACCAGACCTACTAATTGTCAATGTACGGTAGAAAACATAAAAATAAAGATTCGATGAATATGCTCCCGAAACGGGAGCATATTTTGATATAATTCCCCGATGCGCATCATTGCACGCCGTACGCTCCGAGAATTTTGGGAATCCCACCCTGATGCAGAAGAACCTTTGCGCGCGTGGTACGCGATTGCCAGTCAAGCTGAATGGCGCACACCCGCTCAAATCAAATTACGCTATCGAAATGCCAGTATTCTGGCGAATAACCGGGTTGTTTTTAACATCAAAGGCAACGATTACCGACTTATCGTCGCCGTAGATTATGATTATCAAATTCTGTTTATTCGTTTTATCGGCTCCCACAAAGCATACGATAAGATAGACTCGACATCCATCTAAAAGGTTTAAAATGGACATTTCCCCAATCCGAACTGAAGAAGAATACGAAAATGCGCTCCAAGAAATTGAACAACTGTGGGGCGCGCCTTTCGGCTCCCCGGAAGGTGACAAACTGGATGTGCTTGCAACTCTCGTCGCCGCATACGAAGAAAAACACTACCCTATTGCTCCGCCCGATCCGATTGAGGCAATCCTGCATTTGATGGAAAGTCAAGGCTTATCCCGCCGCGACCTGGAACCTTATCTGGGTTCCCGCGCCCGCGTTTCAGAAGTCCTCAATCGCCGTCGCCCCCTGACCCTCAATATGATTCGGAATTTGCAAGAACAACTCGGCATCTCTGCCGATATTCTCATCCGTCCCTACCCTTTACAAACGACCTAAATGAACAAAAAATCTCTCGAAATAGTACACAGAACGCACTGATAAACCAGATTTCCACAGAACCCCCTCTGTATCCATCCGTCCCCTCTGTGCCTTCTGTGTCCCCTTCCTCCCGTTCACCTTATCTCCTTTTCACCTTTTCTCCCCCACTCCCCCAATGAACAATTCCTTCACCCTCCTCCGCGAACAGCAAATCCCCGAAATCAACTCCCTCGCCCGTCTCTACCGGCACAACCAAACCGGCGCCGAACTCCTCTCCATCATCAACGACGACGAGAACAAATCCTTCGGCATCACCTTCCGCACCCCCTCCGCCGACTCGACGGGCCTCGCCCACATCATGGAACACTCCGTCCTGTGCGGCTCGCGCAAATACCCCGTCAAAGAACCCTTCATCGAACTGGTCAAAGGCTCCCTCAACACCTTCCTCAACGCCATGACCTTTTCCGACAAAACCACCTACCCCGTCGCCAGCACCAACCTGCAAGACTTCTACAACCTCGTAGATGTCTACCTCGACGCCGTCTTCTTCCCCCTCATCCCCGAACACACCCTCGCCCAGGAAGGCTGGCACTACGAACTCGACAGCCCCGACGCCCCCCTCGAATACAAAGGTGTCGTCTTCAACGAAATGAAAGGCGCGTACTCCTCCCCGGACAACCGCCTCGGCACCGTCATCGAAGAATCCCTCTTCCCCGACCACCCCTACCAGTTCGACGCGGGCGGCAACCCCGAAGTCATCCCCAACCTCACCTACGCCCAGTTCAAAAAATTCCACGAAACCTACTACCACCCCAGCAACGCCCGTATCTACTTCTACGGCGACGACGACCCCGAAAAACGCCTCGAACTCCTCGAAACCTACCTCCAGGAATTTGACCGCCTCGAAGTCCACTCCGAAGTCCCCCTCCGCGCCCCCTTCGACGAACCCCGCCGCGCCGAATACCCCTACGACGCGGGCGAAGACACTGCCCAAAAAGCGATGACCTCCGTCAACTGGGTCCTCGCCCCCCACACCGACCGGGAACGCGGCCTCGCGTTCGGCATGTTATCCCACATCCTCTCCGGCACCCCCGCCTCCCCCCTCCGCAAAACCCTCATCGACTCCGGCCTCGGCGAAGATGTCACCGGCGGCCTGGACACCCAAATCCAACAACTCGTCTTCTCCGCCGGGCTAAAAGGCCTCGCCGACGAAAACGCAGGTAAAGTGGAAACCCTCATCCTCGAAACCCTCCAAAAACTCGCCGACGACGGCCTCGACCCCCACGCCGTCGAAGCCTCCCTCAACACCTTTGAATTCCGTCTCCGCGAAAACAACACTGGCGGCTTTCCGCGTGGCCTTTCGCTCATGATGTGCACCCTCGCCTCCTGGATTTACGACGGCGACCCCATCGAACCCCTCGGGTTTGAAGAACCCCTGCAAACGATCAAAGCCAAAATCGCCGCGGGCGAACCCTACTTCGAGAACCTGATCCGCACCTTCCTGCTTGACAACCCCCACCGCACCACCGTCCTTCTCAAACCCGACCCCAATCTCCGCGCCCGCACCGAAGCCGCCGAACGTGCCCGCCTCGACGCCACCCGCGCCGCCATGACCGAC
>JABWBV010000001.1 GCA_013359445.1 Anaerolineales bacterium
ATCCATCTCTTTTTCGGTGCCGATGATGTCAGACAAAGCCACCCCTTTCGGGTAAACCAATTCAATCGCCAGTTTGCCGATGGGGATGATCAATTCCGGGTTGACCAGACGAATTTCCGCGTCCAGAAATGGACGGCACAACGCCTGTTCCGCGGGGCTGGGGACCCGGTCGCCCGTCCCCGATTTGGCGCGGCCCGGATAACATTTCGTGACCGAACTCATGTATTGGTTCGCCCGATACCAGGTTTCGTCAATCCCCGCTTTCGCCAACCATTGAAACAACCGCGTCCCGCTCCCCGCGTTGAAGGGGCGGCCCGCCTCTTTTTCGGTGATGCCAGGGGCCTGTCCAATGCTCATGATCCGCGCCCCGAGCGAGCCGGAAAAAATCGGGCGGGGGAAGATGTCGTGTCCGGCGTCCAGACAGAGGCGGCAAGCATGGATACGGGCGTGGAGGGATTCTAAATTTTCCATAAAGTGATGTTATGTAGCATAGCCCCTTGTGGGCGTTGTCTGTGCGACAAATGCCCACAAGGGGCTATGCTACGTCTATACCGGTTACAACGCTTCCCACCGCTGTTTTACCAACAACGCATCCTCTTCCATCGCGGGGCTTTCGATGAGCATCCGACCACTACACGCAAAGGCTTTTAACGCTTTCAGGATGGCGTCGAGATCGAGATCGGATTCGGTGATCGGGAGGTGTTCTTTTTCCCCTTTCGGGCCATATTCGATGCCGGAGAGGTGGATACTGAGGGTTTGGAGGGCGGTGGGGCCGAGGGCTGTTCCGTACGCGTCCAACATCCGCGCCCACTCGTCGTAGGTGTTCATGCTCCCGTCGCCGGGGCGAGCGTGCAGGTGGGCAAAATCGATGCAGGGTTGGACGCCTTCAATCGCTTTGCTCATCTCGAACGTGTCTTCCGCCGACCCCAACATGGCGGACTTGCCCATCATCTCCGGGCGGAGGAGGACGGGGTTGCCCGCCGCGCGCAGGGTTTGCACGCACTCCGCGAGGCGGGGAATGGCGACTTTCAGCACCTCGGCGGGGGGACGTTCAAAGTACGAGCCGGGGTGGAAGATGATGTCGGTGGCCCCCGCGAGGTTGCCGTAGTGGGCGGCGTCCATCAAACGTTGGCGGGACTTGGGCCATTCTTCGTCATCGCCGTTCAGGTTGATGAAGTAGGGGGCATGGACACTGAGGGCCACATCCTGCTCGGCGGCGGTGGCTTTGATCGCCGCGCAGGTCTCTTCGGTCACGCGGACGGCGCGCACCCAGCCGAGTTCGAGGGCAGAGAGGCCCAGCGTGCGGAGGTGCAGGACAGAGCCAACACTGCCGCCGGGTTTTTTGGGCGTGGAAATAGGGGAACCAACAGTTCCAAAGCGGAAGGAGGACATGGGGACTCCAAAAGGTGATGAAGAGTGCCCGAGTTTAGGCCTCGGACAATTCTTTAAGTTTTTCGGGCGGGAGAGAGTAGATGGCCCCAAATCCTGCCACGAAGCGGCATTGATGAAACGCTAGCGCGTAGAGATTAAAATCCGACATGGGAAAAATGTTGGCACTGGCGGGAAATTTTGTGAGGTAGAGGACTTTGGCGGTTTCGTATTCGGGTTCGCCTTTGGGAAGTTTTTGCACGGTGCCTTGTAGGCTGACACGGGCCAGTTGAAGCGGGTCGGATTTTGGATCGTCGGGCAGGTGGATGAGCAGGCTGTAGGGGGCGCCGTCTGTCAGGCCAGCCGTATGTTTTGCCAGGTTGGAAGCCTGGAGTATGGCCGCGCTGAAATCGGGCAGAATGGCAAAGGTTAACAATCCCGTGAACGGCTTTTCGTCTACCAGGATAGCCAGGGTGGCGACACGTTGTTTGGTCAGTAAAAACTTAAGGATCAGGGTGTCCTGTTCGGTCATGTTATTTTACCCAGGGGCTGATCCAAACCCACAGCGGCGGGCCGAGGATCAATAGGCCGATAATGATCGAGGTGGCGGCGGCAATCAGCACCGCGGCGGCCCCGACATCTTTGCCAATTTTGGCGAGTTCGTGTTGTTGGGGGCTGGCCAGGTCTACGACCGCTTCCAGCGCGGTGTTGAGGAATTCGGCAATCCAGACGAGGGCAATGGCGATCATGATCACGGCCCAATCGTGGACGGAAAGATGCAAAAAAAAGGAAAGCCCCAGCACAACGAGGCTAATCACCGCGTGAATCCAGGCGTTGCGTTGGGTGCGAATGACATGCCACCAACCTTCAAAGGCATAACGGAAGGCGGCGAGGCGGGAGCGAAGGAATGCGAGCATGGGGAAGAGTCAATTGTGAATGATCGATTTTTAATGGTGAATGGTCAGGCTACTGTCAGCGAGGCGCCGAGGGATTGGAGAATTTCGCTTTGGGCGGTCCACATGAGGGCTTTTTCTTCCTCGTCATAGTGATCGTGGCCGAGGAGGTGCAGAGTGCCGTGAACGGTGAGCAGTTGGAGTTCAGCAGTGATGGGGTGGCCGCCCTGTTGGGCCTGGGCTTCCGCGCGGGGGTAGGAGATCAAGATGTCGCCCAGGTAGGTTTCGCCCGTTTCGGGGTCGGGTTCGCCGGAGGGGAAGGAGAGGACGTCGGTGGGGGCGTCCACCTCCATGAAGCGCAGGTTGAGGTCGTGCAGGGTTTCATCGTCGGTGAGGACGATGGTGAGGGTGCTGTCCGAGGGGGCGGTCTGGTGGGTCAAGGCGGCCCGCGCGGCTTGTTCGAGCAGGGTTGTGGGGATCAGGGGTTGGTAGGCTTCGTCGATTTGGAGGTGAATCATGGTGTGCGAGGGGGGAATTATGGGTTTTTGACGTGCGGGGTGGGTTCGGAGAGCGGCACGTTGCGAGGCGGGGTTTTCGGCGAGCGTTTGGGTTGGGTGGGTGGAAGGGGCGCGTCTGGCTCTGGCGAGGGGGGAACGGGACGGGCGGCGTCGGGAAAGGTTTCGGACTCGTCGGTGCTGAGGGCGCGTTCTTCGAGTTTGGGGTATTCGATGCGCGGGTGGTAGATGCCGCGCAGGGTGTTGGTGAAGGAATCTTGCACGATGTGCAGGTCGCGCATGGTGAGGGAGGTTTCGTCAAACTGGCCAGAGGCGAGCCGTTTTTCGATGACATCTTTGATAATCGCACGAATTTCAACTTCCGTGTGGGGGCGTTCGGCACGGGCACGGGCTTCGCACCCGTCGGCAATCATGACAAGGGCGGTCTCACGCGAGCGGGGGCGCGGGCCAGGATAACGAAAATCATCGAGGGAAACTTTGGAGGCATCGCCCCCGGCGGCCTGGATGGCTTTGGCATATTGAAAGCGGGTGGCGGTCGTGCCGTGATGCTCGGCAATAAAGTCGATAATGCGATCGGGGAGGTGATGCTTGTGGGCCAGGTCCAGCCCATCGGTGACGTGGCGAATGATGATGGCGGAGCTTTCGTAGGGGTCAATGTTCTCGTGAGGGTTGCCCGCGCCTGGAATTTGATTTTCGATAAAATATTGCGGCGCGAGCGCTTTCCCCGCATCGTGATAGAGCGCGCCGATCCGGGTGAGCAGGGCATCGGCCCCGATTTGTTCGGCGGCTTGCTCGGCCAAATTGGCAACTTGCAAACTGTGCTGGTAGGTGCCCGGGGCGGTGAGCAAAATGAATTTTAGCAGGGGATGGTCGGGCCGGGAAAGCTCCGTCAGTTGGATGATGGTCACTTTTCCCAACAGAGGGGCCGAAGTGAACAAAAGCAAAAGCGCAATGATCCCGGAGGCGACCCCGTTGACCAGGGAGGCGACGACATAAATCGCGAGGGTGTTCCAATCGGTAAACGGATCGAGTAGCCGAAACGTGAGCAAAGCCCCCGCGCCGATCACGCCCGCCCAGGCCCCCGCCCATACATAGGACACCACGCGCCGGGCACGATCCAGCACCAACACGCCAAACACGCCGCTCAGGAAGAAGTAAATGGTCACTTCGAGCGCGGCGGGCATCCCATAGCCCATCAAAAAGCTGAGGGGGAGCATAAAAAACATGCCGGGTTGCGGGCCAAACAGAGCACCGATCAACAACCCAAACCCCGTGAGCGGGAAAATGTACGGGAGGGCATGGGCCTGGAGGATGATCACCCGGCCCAAATACAGAAAAACGAGGAAAAAGAAACTCGTGTAGAGAATTTGTTTAAAATTCCCCGAAAAGGCCGGGCGGCGGTACAGGAATAACAAAATGAAAGTCATCGAAAGGATGACCACCCCCCCCGCGTTGAGGTAACTGAGCGGATCATCGCCCCCTACCAGCAGGCCCAATTCTTGCAGGGCTTCGATATCCGCTTCGCTCAGAACTTTTCCGCTCCGCACCACGGTTTCCCCCTCCACAAAGGTTCGCACGACCGGAAAAACGGCGTCACGCGCTTGCTGGCGGCGTTCCTCGGTCAATTCTTCGCTGTAAAAGCTGTTAGGGACCACATACAGGCTGACCAACCCGGTAACGGTGGGGACTTGCTCTTCGGGCAGGGCAAAACTGACCAGCGAAGGGATGCTCCGACGCGCCTCCTCGACCTGCCCATCCCGGATGGTGGAGCGCATCACTTGTTGCAAAACGAGCACCGCCTCGGTCATCACCGCTTGCCATTGTTCATCGGTCAACAGGAGAATTTCTTCAGCCAGGGGGCGGTCAAAGGCGGCGTCGAGCACGGCCAGGTCTTCGAGTTTTTGTTCGTAAGAGGCAAAACTATCGGCGCGGGTGGTGCTGATAAAGGTGACAGCGGCCCGAAGCGCGTCCACCTGTTGTCGGGCAATGCCAGGGTCTGTGGGGGTATAGGCCAGGGAAGCCCCACGGGCCGCGGCCTCACGGGCTTCGGCGGTGAGCAATTCACTTTCAAATTCGACAAATTTCGGGGCTACCAAATCAACCGGAGCCACCGTGCCAAGGTGCAAATCCAGACTCCCCGTATCAAGCGGGTAAATGTACACCAGCGCCACCCAAATTAACCCACTCATCGCCAGCGTAAACAGCGAGAGCCAAAAAATACGCCAGCGCGAATGGGCCAAAACAGGCGGAGAGGAATAAAGAAAATCAGGATTAGAAGACACGAGACAACTCAGTACTCCGTAAAGTAAGTTTTCGCAAGTTTGCACACGAAGAAAACTTCAAAAGACTTCCTCAACAAACCACTCAGTGGAGAGATAACTTCCTTTACAGAGCACTCAACACAAATTCACAGAAACCACACGCAGACAATTCGCCGCCCCCATGTTTTAGGAGGCCGAACCGGCCCCTTGCAACATCTGTTTAACGAGATCACTCACCACCTTGCCATCCGCACGTCCTTTCGTGCGCGGGGTGAGAAGCCCCATCACCTTCCCCATCTCGCGCGGGGAGGTAGCTCCGGCTTCAGCGACGGCCTCACGCACCAATTGTTCGAGTTCCGCGGAGGTCAGCGCCTGGGGCAAAAACTCCTGCAAAATCGCGATTTCCGCGTGGGCACCTGCTTCCAGATCAGGGCGGTTGGCTTTGCGCGCATCTTCAATCGCTTCGTGGCGCGACTTAACTTCCTTTTGGACAAGGCCCAGCACCGTCGCTTCATCGAGCGGCCCACCTTTTTGGACTTCAGCCAGTTTGATGGCCGAGAGCGCCATCCGCAAAGTAGTTTTGCGGAGTTCATCCCCGGCACGCATGGCGTCTTTAATAGCATTATTGATTTGTTCTTTGAGGGTCATGCGGTGATTATACCGCGTTAGCCGCCGCCCCGACTTCCGTCTCCTCCACGAGCCTGGCCGCTTGAATCGCCTCCCGATAAAACGCCCGCCGGACCTCCCGCGGCTGTTGCCGAAGTGCGGCAATCTCCCGCAGACTCACCTCCCGATCCACTTCCACCTTCTGCATCATCGCCACCCCACCCCCAACCCCGCGGATCGCGTCCTCGATCCGTTGCGCGTGCCCCAGCGATAAATCCTCCGGGATGTCGTCAAATGCAAAAAACCGCACATCAATCGTCTCGCCGGGTTGCGTTTTAATCTCACCCCCGATCACCCGCGCCGCAAACAACACCGCGTGAACATCCGGCAAACCACCCAACCGGGAATACACCCCCACCAACCGGGTCAATTCCACCTCCAACCCGGTTTCCTCCTTCGTCTCCCGAAGCGCGGCCTGCGCGGCGGACTCCCCCTCCTCCACGCCCCCACTCGGCAGGCACCACACTTCAAAATCATCCCGTTGGGTCAGCAAAATTTGATTTTCATGAATCACCGCGACATTAACCGCAAAACCAGCCATTTATTTGTCCTCCCCTGGCACAGCAGGCGGCACCAACAGGTAGCTTAAAAACAATCCCACAACACCCGCCAGCACAATCCCTCCACCCCAAGTGTGAATGCGCCAATGCAGGTCCCCCGCCCAAAACAGCGTCAGAAAATACGCCCCAAACAGGCTCACCGGAACCCAAAAGGCAAACCAACGCACCCTAACCGGGGTCTTTACCTCCGGGCGCAGGAACGCATACAGCCCATCGGCCAGCACCCCCGCCGCAAACCACGCCAGGATCAACGGGTATTGGTCTTGCAATACACTCATAAACGCCGCGTTCAACGTAAACAGCACGGTCAAACTGCCGGGCTTGAGCGTCCAACGGCGCATCGCCAACAGCACAAACCCCATCGTCAACGCCGTCGTAAGCATAATCGCCGTCACCATCTCCGTCCCGTTGAAATAAAAATCCACAATCGGATTTGCATAACTGGTAATAAACGTCACCCCGGTCAGGGTCAGGGAAAGCGACAGGATGGCCGAAAACGGGGCATGGGTTCCGCGGCGAGACCACGCGGCGCGCAATGGCCCGCTCATCGTCAAAAACATCCCCGCGGCCAGCAGTAAATGGCTGGGGCTGAGGAGCGCTTCGGTATCTTGTTCGATCCCAAACGCGATATGCCAAAACATATCCGCAACCCCACCCCCAGCAAACACCACCGTCCCCAACAGAGTCAAGTCATACCCCGTAGGGAGCATCGCCCGCCCGAGATAACCACGCGCCCGGTTCACGACCATCGTCCCGATCAAAACCCCCGCACACAACCCAAAACTGCCATAAAACATCGCATGCCAGCGCGTGAAGAAAGAATCATCCACCTTCCCGTGAAAATGCGCCCACCCATCCACAAACAACCCGCCCAAAAAGAGAAGTTGCAAAACCACCTGCGCCCAATCATACCCCGCCCCTTGCAAGGCCGGCTTTTTTTCCGTTCGAGAAATCGTAAAAGAAGAAGTTGTTGCCATAGACCTAACCATGTTTCGTATTTCGTATGGCGTACTTTTACAAAATACGCCATACCCATCACCTTTATATCATCTTCTTGACCGCGTCCACAATATCTCCTACCCCTGGCAGAGTCGCCTCCTCCAACGCTCGCGCCGCGGGGATCGGTTCCTCGCGGGCGGCCACGCGGCGCGCGACCTTCAACCCCGGCCCCAACGCCTCCGCCGCCCGTGCCACAATCTCCGCGCCCCACCCCAAAGTAAACGTCCCCTCCTCCACCGCTAACAACCGCCCCGTCCGCCGCACCGACGCCAGCACTGGCTCCATCTCAAACGGCGAAAGCTGAGTCGGCACCACCAGTTCGGCAAAGATTTCTTCATCGTAAGCGAGTTTCAACATCGCCTGCCGCGCCAGCTCCGCCATGTACCCATAAGCGGCAATCGTGACCGAGGCCGGTGGCGCATCACGCAATCTCAACTGATAAGCAGGATACTCCCCCTCCTCCCCCTCTCCCCGCGGGAGAGGGGGTCGGGGGGTGAGGGAGAAATCGGGCAAACTGTCGGGCGTGTGTAATTTCGCCAGATACAACAACTTATTTTCCACAAACAGCACCGGATCGGGGTCGTGCAAAATGGCGTGTTCGAGCAACGCGCCAGGATCGCCCAACGCGGTCGGGGCGAGCACCCGCAAACCGGGCGCGCCGAGAAAATGCTTCTCCAACGTCTGACTGTGGGTGGCCCCGTACCCGCGCCGCCCCCCCATCGGCGTCCGCACCACGAGCGGGACGCGCACCTGATCGTTGTACATCCCCCGGAACTTCGCCGCATGATTGATCAGTTGATCGGCAATCAGCGTGGTGAAGTCCCCGAACATGATCTCGACCACAGGCAACAACCCCCGCAACGCCATCCCCGTCGCCACCCCGACGATCCCCGCCTCCGCAATCGGGCTGGTGTGGACACGCTCAGGGAATTGGGTGGACAACCCCCGCGTGACCTTGAACGCGCCGCCGTAAGGGTCGAGGATGTCTTCGCCAATGAGGTGGACGCGAGGATCGGCGGCGAAGGTGCGGTGGAGGGCAGAGTTGAGGGAGTCAAGCACGGTGGCAGTTTTGGCAGGCGTGATTGAATATTGGATATTTCGGATTGAACTTTGAAGGTCAACCGACGGAGTCGGATCGTTCACTGCCTGCTCAAACAACGCCTGAACTTCATCATCGACGGCTTTTTCGATTTCAAGGCGCGCGGAGAAATCCAGGCGACTCTCCAATATCCTCACCGGATCGCGCATCTCCCGCATCCGGGCCACTTCGTCTTCCGGGCGGGTATCGTCGCCTTTGGAGTGGGGGGCGAAGCGGCAAGTGTGAAGAATGAGGCCCCGAGGGGTTTGCGTGGTGCGGATTTCGTGCAGGAGGGTGCGCGCGGCGGGGAGAATTTCGGTCACGTCGCTGGTGTCAAGTTCGCAAGCGGGGATGCCGAATGCGGTAAAGCGCGCGGGAATGTCCCCCGCGAGGGCGCGGTCAATGGGGGTGGTTTGGGCGATGCGGTTGTTTTCCACCACGAACAGGATCGGCGCGCCCCACAGGGAGGCCATGTTCAGCGATTCGTACACCGTGCCCTCCCCCAGCGCCCCGTCGCCGATGAAAACGATGGCGACTGCGCCCGTGCCTTTGATCTTTTCCGCGAGCGCCATCCCCGTCGCAATCGGGACCGTGCCCCCCAAAATGCCGTTGGAGTAAAAATTTTGCCAGTGAAGATGTTGGGAGCCGCCGCGCCCGCCGCAGACGCCCGTCACCTTCCCCATCAATTCGGCGAAGAGCGCGCGCATATCGCCCCCGTAGGCGAGAAAATGCCCGTGACAACGGTGATTGCTGAAAACGATGTCGCTGGGTTGGAGGGGGGTCAGCACCCCGACCGCGTTGGCCTCCTGCCCGAGGTAAGTGTGGGTGGTGCCGTAAAACAGGCCGCGCGGGAAGTTGTCGAGGACGGTTTCTTCAAACCGGCGGAGGCGGTAGAGCGAACGGTAGAGATCAGGAAGGGAGAAAAAAGAAGCGGGGATTTCGGATTGGGTCACGGGGCGGATTTTACACCAAAAACAGCAACGCCACCCCCACCATCGCCAGCACGGTTCCGGCAATCGCCTGCCACCCGAACTTTTCTTTAAAGATGAGTGCCCCCACCGGAAGCATAAAAATCGGCGTGAGGGCGATGAGCGTGCTGGCAATCCCCACTTCGGTTTTCTGCACGGCTAGGAGCGAGAAAGAGACGCCGATCAATGGCCCGAAGATCGCCCCGCCCAGGATAAACAGCAATACGCGCGGATGGGCGGTCAACTGTTGGAGTGTTTCCCCCGTTTGTTTACGGAAAACCGCGTAGAGCCAGATCGAACTGGTCGCGGCAATCATGCGAATCACGTTCCCGGACAGGGCGGGGAAATCGTTCGCCAGCCCTTTTTTGGACAGAATCAGCCCCACCGCCTGCCCGGTCGCGGCCCCAATCCCGAACAGGATGCCAAGTTTGTAGTTGGGATGGGCGGCGGAGGCGGTCGAGGACCCCGCAACCCGCCGGTCGTTTTGCCCGTTTTGTTCGGCGATCACCCAGGCGATTCCGCCGATGGTCAGGACAATGCCGGCGATCTGCCACCCTGTCAGGGTTTCGCCCAAAAAGAGCCAGGCCAGCAACGCGGCGAGGACGGGCGCCAGGCTCATCATCAGCATCGAAAGGCGTGGGCCGATCCAAAGGAAGGCTTGAAAGAGGAACGCGTCTCCCAACGTGAGGCCAATCACGCCTGATAGCGAGAGCCACAGCCAGGGTTCCCACCCCGCGCGGGGGAAGAGACTCCCCTGGCTGAGTTGGTGGGTGATCAGCAACATCCCCAGGCCAAACACCAGCCGGGTGCGGTTCACCACGCCGGAACCGACCATGCGTCCGGCAAAGGTGAAAAAAGTTGCGGTAAAGGCAAAACTGAGCGAGGTGATGAGGGCGGCTATTTCGCCGAGGTAGGGCATACGATCTCCTGGCTGGAGATCGTATCGTTTGTTGAGGGATAAGGGGTTGCAGTTGGGTTACGGTTGTGTTCTATTTGTCCCCATAAACTCGCGTGCGGTTGCGTTCCCTGGCTCGCTGATTCCCTCCCGTTTGAGCACTTTCCAAAACGTGAGTGCCAGAATTTTGATATCCAACCCCACCGACCAGTGATCGACATACCAGACATCTAGCTCAAATTTGGCTTCCCACGACAGGTTGTTCCGCCCGTTGATCTGCGCCCAGCCGGTGATGCCAGGGAGGGCGTCGTGGCGGCGCGCCTGTTCGGGGGTGTAGCGGTCGAGGTACTGCATGAGCAAGGGGCGGGGGCCGATCAGGCTCATTTCCCCTTTGAGCACGTTGAGGAGTTCGGGCAGTTCGTCGAGGCTGGTGGCGCGGAGGAATTTTCCGAGCGGGGTCAGGCGGGCTTCGTCGGGGAGCAGGTTCCCGCGCGGGTCGCGGGCATTGGACATCGTGCGGAATTTGTACAGGGTGAAGGGTTCCCCGCGATAACCGGGGCGTTTGTGTTGGAAGATCACCGGGCTTCCATGAAAAAGCCGCACCAGGAGGGCGGTAAGGAGCAAGAGCGGGGTAACCAGGATCAGGCCGGGGATGGTCAACAGGAGGTCAAAGAGACGTTTGGCGGGGGGAATTCCGGGGGGGATGAGCCAGGTGGGCATGGCGGTATTGTATCAAACGATTAAGGACTGTAAACGATTATTAAAATCAAACCGCCTTGCTTGTCAGACTGGACAGGGTATTGTATGATCGGGGCACGATGGGTTCCCTATACTTTTTTCCCCGGAAATTTTTGGTTTTGCGGTTTGACCTCCAATCCATGCCGCGAACGATGGACGTGGCAACTTCTTTAAGTGAAGGGATGCCCGATGTAAATCACTTTGACCCTAAAGGATTCCTTTAGGGTCTATTTTTGTAACGGCTCAGTCGCGAGGAAACTTCCCCAAAAAAGGGGCTAAGGGGGGAGGTGCATCCCGAGGTGCATCTCCCTTCCCCCCCTTTTTCGGGCTAATCTTGGCCCTGGCTGAGTAGTTACCTTTTTAGGAGCATACAATGCAAAAACGCCTCACTTACATAGCCCTCCCTGTCCTTTTTGGGTTGTTGGCCGCCGCTTTCTTTTTCGCCGCGCCCGGATGGGTACGCGCCGAATCAGTTGCCGCGCTCAACACCCCAGAAACCACCTATCACACCATCACCATCGATGGCGATTTGAGCGATTGGACCGCAGATGAACGCCTGCAAGCCGATGGCACCTACACCATGTACCTGACCTGGGACGCGACAAACGTGTTTGTCGGCCTGGAAGGGGCTTATCTTGGCGATACCGGCGGACAGGATAAAAGTTTCTTCATCTGTTTTGACACCAACCTGACCACCGGGTCCGGGGCCTCTGCCGACGGGTATGCCAATGTCACGTTTAACCCTGTGGCCTACGGCCCCGAACGCTGTTTTTACTTTGCAGGCGGGGGCGGTTGGCACGAATGGAATATCTGGAATGGCGCGTCCTGGGATTGGCAGGGCTGGCGCAATAATGGAAGTTACTACAACTGGCCGGGCAACCCCGCGGCCCAACCCGGCTCCGAACTGATCATCCCCCGCAGTGACCTGGGCAACCCGACCGCTTTTGGCGTCACCGCCTGGCTCACCGCCGAATCTGACCCCGCCGGGGGCAACATTCCCCTCGAAGCCGCCTGGCCCACCCCGAACGGGATCGGCGTGAACCCCACCTTCGCCCACTTCTATCACTTCCCCACCCTGGCGAGTGGCGTCAAACCCAACGCCTCTGTGCTGGCAGACCACCTGATCATCAACGAATTTTCGCCCAAAAACACCGAGTGGGTAGAAATTTACAACCCCACCGCCATCACCGTCACCCTCACCGGGTGGTACGCCGATGATGCCGCCTGTGGGACCGGCACCAGCCTGATCGGCGCGGTCAACCTGGCACCCGGTGGATATTACGTCATCCTGGCCTCTGCCGGGGGCGACAACTTCACCTTCTCGAATGACGGCGGCACCGCCTACCTGTGCGACAGCACCCACACCGAAATTGACCGCGTGGGTTACGGCAACGGTGGCGGGGCACCCCTGGCACACGGAACCAGCGAAGCCGTTGCCCGCACCCCCAACGGTTCCGACACCAACACCGATGCCCAGGATTGGAACTACGACACCTCCGCGTCACAAGGCACGCTCAATAACACCCCTGGCGTTTTGTTGGGAAGTAGCCTCGTGTTTAACGAATTCGACAACTTCCCGGTCAGTGGAAATGATAAAGTCGAAATCTACAACCCCACCGGGCAAACCATTACCATGACCGGATGGTTCGTTTCCGATGGCGATGCCTACGCCCCCATTCTCACCAATGTGGCCGTTCAGCCCGGTGATTGGCTTGTTTTGGAAGAAACCGTGGATTGGACCATCACCATGGACTTTGGCTCACTTGATGTCGGGTATCTGTTTATGCCCGATGGAACCCGCGTCGATCAAGTCGGGTGGACCGGTGAATTTGAAGATAACAGCTTCCAACGTCTCCCCGATGGTGCAGGCCCCTACAATGGCTATAACTGGGCCACCTCCGGCGGGGGCACCACCCTGTTCGACAACGCCCCCACCCTGGGCATTACCAATGTTCCCCCGCCCGTCCTGGCAATCAGCAAACAGGCCCCGGCCCTGGTCGGCGTCGGCGACGTGATCGAATATACGATCTGGGTCACCAACACCACCGTGGGGAGCATCGCCTCCAACCTCGTCATCACCGATCAGCTTCCGCTCAGCACCACCTACGCATACGGGGGAGCCTATGCCGGTGGCGTCGTCACCTTCGCCCCGGCGGATCCCCTCGCCTATGGCGAATCCATTAGCGCCACCTTCGGCGTCACGGTCACCGCCAACTTTGGCGACATCATCACCAACAATACCTACGCCGCAAGCGCGCTGGAGGCTGTAGGCCCCGTTTTCGGTGCCCCCGTCAACACCGCCGTTTCCGCGCTTGACCTCATCGTCAGCAAAACCGGGCCAACGTCCGGCTTCACCGGCGATGCACTCGTCTACACCATCGAGGTCGATAACGTCGGCATCGCCACCGCCGATACCGTGGTCGTGACCGACACACTCCCCCTCAGCACCACGTTTGTGGCCGCCTCCAGCAATGCCCTAACCACCACCGTGGCCGGGGGGCAGGTCGTTTGGGAGTTTAGCGCGCTGGTCTCCAACACCCTCGAAACCATCGCCCTGACCGTCACCGTCGATAGCGGCGTCGCCAACAACACCATCCTCACCAACGCCGTCACCGCCACCACCCTCACCCCTGGCGACAACGAAGCCAACAACACCGACTCCTGGAATACCACGATCTACGCCATTGTGCCCATCGCCACTGCCCGCGCAGGAAGCGACGGGGAAACGTTTGCCGTGGAAGGGCAGGTCATCTATACCCCCGGCACGTTTAACGGCTTTGGCTGGGCACTGCAAGACGCGTCGGGCGGGATTGGCGTGTTCTACAATTCTCCTCCAACCGTTGCCCGGAACGACGTCGTCCGCCTCATGGCGACCCGCGGCTCCTTTAGCGGAGAAGAACAATTCGCCGCCCCGGTCTTATTCTTTGCCAACTACGGCCCCGGTGCCCCTGTGACCCCCCTCTCCTATACCACCGGCGATGTCGCCGCGGGGCTAAGCGAAGGCTGGCTCGTTCACATCGAAGGCACCATCTCTGGCCTCACCTCCTGCTCCGGCAACCACGACTTCTTCGTCGATGACGGCACGGGCGCTACCATCGTCTTCGTAGATGCAGATACCGGCATCAACCTGTGTAACCAGGGCGCGCAAGATGGCGACACCGTCCGTGTCACCGGCTACAGTACCCAGTTCAACGCCGATTACGAGGTCAAACCCCGCGACCTGAACGATGTCCAACTCATTCAAGACATCCCCGCCCTGACAAAAGACGCCCCCGCCCAGGTTGCGCCGGGTGAACTCTTCACCTACACCCTCACCCTCCAAAACTTCACCGGGAACACCCTCACCAGCGTCGTCATCACCGATGTCGTCCCCACGGACGCCACCTTTGCCTACGCCCTCGACGGGGGCACGGAAACTGGCGGCGTCGTCACCTGGAACGTGGGCGACCTGGCCGATCAAAACAGCCTGTCCGTTCAATTCGCCGTCACCGCGACCGAAACCTCTCCGGCCTTCGTCCTCAACGAAACCTACGCCGTGCAGGCTTCCAACTACCCCACCACCACCTACGGCACCCCGGTCAGCACCCTCGTACTTGATGCCATTGGCCCCAACTGCGGCGATCCTGCCGTGCCCATCCACGGCATTCAAGGCCTGGGGAGTGCCAGTTCTATCGTCGGCGTTGAACTCGCCATCGAAGGCGTGGTCGTCGGCGACTACCAAATCTCCACCAGTGGCTACGACGGTTTCTTCGTTCAAGAAGAAGATGCCGACGCCGATGCCAACCTCATGACTTCCGAAGGCATTTTTGTCTTTGAAGATGCCATCAATGTCCAGGTGGGCGATGTCGTCCGGGTATTCGGCACCGTGGCCGAATTCAACGGGTTGACCGAACTCAATCAAATTACCAATGTCATCGTGTGTAGCACTGGGGCCAGTGTCACGCCCGCCACCGTCACTCTGCCCGTGGCCGATCTGGACGAATGGGAGTGGTACGAAGGCATGTTGCTCAACATTCCCCACCCGCTCTACGTGACCGAAATCTTCGATCTGGGCCGCTACGGCGAAGTCAGCCTGTCCGTCAACGACCGGATTGACCAACCCACCCAGGTCACCGACCCCGGGGCAAGTGCCCTGGCCCTGCAAGACCTCAACGACCGGAGCCGCGTCCAACTCAACGATGGACAAACCGGGCAAAACCCCGATCCCATCATCTACCCCTCCCCCGAACTGAGCGCCACCAACACCCTCCGCGGCGGCGATATGCTCACCGACCTGACCGGGGTGCTGAACTTCAGCTTTGGCGCGTACCTGATCGAACCTGTCGGCGAGATCACCTTCACCCACAGCAACCCGCGCGCCGCCGCCCCCGATCCCTTGGACGGACGCCTCCAGGTGGCAAGTTTCAACGTGCTCAACTACTTCAGCACGATTGACGACGGCGTGAACGACATCTGCGGCCCGGCAGGCGACCAGGAATGTCGCGGGGCCGATAGCGCCGAAGAATTCACCCGCCAGCGTGACAAGATCATCAACGCCCTCGTGGCGATGAATGCCGATGTCGTGGGCCTGATCGAAATCGAAAACCACGCCGACGACGAAGCCGTAGACGACCTGATCGCCGGCCTGAACGCCATTGCAGGCGCTGGGACCTACGCCAAAATCAGCACCGGCACCATCGGTACAGACGCCATCAAAGTTGCCATCATCTACCAACCGGCCAATGTGACCCCCGTGGGTAACTTCGCCATCCTGGATGACACCTTTGATCCGAACTACCGCGACGACTACAACCGCCCGGCCCTCGCCCAAACCTTCCGCGAAAACACCACCGGCGAAAAGTTCACTGTGGTCATCAATCACCTCAAATCGAAAGGCTCGGCCTGTGATAGCATCGGCGACCCCGACACCGGCGACGGGCAGGGCAACTGTAACCTGACCCGCCTCAGCGCCGTGCAGGTCATGCTCGCCTGGCTTGCCACTGACCCCACCGGGCAAGGCGACACGGATTACCTCCTCCTCGGCGACTTCAACTCCTACGCCATGGAAGACCCCATCGCTGCACTGGAAGATGGCGGCTATACCAACCTGAGTTCGGGATGGTATTCCTACGTCTTTGATGGACAATGGGGAACGCTGGACTATGCCCTGAGTAGCGCAACGATGCTCACCCAGGTGGCGGATTTCACGATCTGGCACATCAACGCCGATGAACCCATCATCCTCGACTATAACGTGGAATTCAAATCTTCCCATCATGTCGAAAGTCTGTATAGTTCCGAACCGTACCGGGCCTCCGATCATGATCCTGTCATCATCGGCCTGAACCTGACCGAACTGCAAGCAGACTTCACCAGCAACAGCCCGGTCACGCTTGGCGAACTGTCGGTCTTCACCAGCACGACAAA
Organism: Anaerolineales bacterium; assembly: GCA_013359445.1. Taxonomy (GTDB): domain Bacteria; phylum Chloroflexota; class Anaerolineae; order Anaerolineales; family JABWBV01; genus JABWBV01. Next base: position 16,348 of record JABWBV010000001.1, read on the forward strand.
CCAGAGCGGTGTCAGCTACGCCTGGGATTTTGGCGATAGTGGGACCTCCACCGCCGCCAACCCCACCCACCTGTATGCCAATGCCGGAACCTACACCGTCACGCTAGAGGTGTTCAACGGCTTCGCGACGGTTGTTGTAACCCAAACCTATGAGGTGCTCCCCCTGCCGCCGGTAGAAGACACCAACATCTACCTGCCCCTGATCATCAGGTCCGGGGAAACCAGCGCCGTCAAGAGCACCCCGCTCGCCCGCACGGTGCCCGCGGGGTTGGGCTTTGGCGCGTTAGCGTTTGTCGGCATGGGGAGCCTGTTTATGCAGGGCCGCAAAACAAAACGCGAAAAGTAAACTTCGACGCCCCACCTTAAAAAGTTGAGGTGGCGATCACGCAAACAAAAGGCAAGGCGAATAGCCTTGCCTTTTGTTTGCGTGTGTTCCATTTGAATTAAAAAGTCCAAAAAAAGAAGGGTAGGGGGAGTTTCCTCTCGAAGCCTGAGCAGTTACAACCTAATTTTTGTCGTAAAATAGGAAAATTGAAACTACCCCAAGGGAGTGCTCATGCAAAAGCCCCTCATCTTCATCTGGTTCAGCCTATTCATCAGCCTGGTTTTGATCTCCTGTGGCCCCAGCGCGGCAGAATTAGCCGCCACCGCCACCTGGCAGGTTTACGACAATCAAGTCGCCACCATCATCATGGCCAGCAAAACCGCCAAAGCGGCCCTCCCAACCATCACCCTCACCCCTACCCCTGCCCCGATTACGCTAGAAGCGGCATTACTCACCCAAAATGAAGTGTTTAGCATCCTGTCCTGGGAACAAGAAGTGAACGTGGATGATTTTGCCGACGCCGACACCTTCAACTTCTATCACGTTTGGGATTTCTGTGACTATAACTGCATTGATCGGTACTGGATCAATGGCGATTGGGACTCATCCCTGGGGATTTTGCTCTCTCGTTATCCAACAGAAACAACCGCCGAAGAAACTTACGACAAATTCTTTTTCCCCGATTCCTATACAAAACCCGCCACGGAATACCCCACCTTAAGCACCTATATCCTGCCCGAAAAAACCCTGGTTTACGAAGAACAGGGCTATGCCATCCTGGTCGGACGTCAGGGGCGAGTTATTTTTTTGATCGGAGTCCGCTTACCTGACACCGCCCCCGACCAACGCATTTTTTACATCGGGCAATTTGCTGAAAAACAGCTCCTGAAACTGATCGAATTTGGATACTGATGACAAAAGCATTCAAACGACTTCTTCTCCTGCTCTTTTTGCCCCTCCTGGGCGGATGCGGCCCGACCCCTCAGCATTTCGCGGCCACGGCAACCTGGCAGGTTTACGATGCCCAAGTCGCTACCGTTATCGCGGGAACCGAAACCGTGCGGAACCAACAAGCCACCGCAACCGCCCCAACCCCCACCCCACCCGGCCCACTCCCCCTCGCCGAAACGCTTTTATCCTGGTCTGACCTCGAAAACCTCCTGGCCTGGGATCGGATGATCCTGGATCGCTCCTTTGAACAAGACAACTTTTACCAGCAATTCAACCTGTGCGCCTACGAATGTAACGGACGAGCCTGGGAAAATGATGAAACCTCCTCGCTTCTCCTCATTTTGATGGGACGCTACGCCAACAGCGAAGAAGCCACCCACATCCTCACCCAAAACACCAAAACCCTAAAAACTTCCTCCCCTGCCGACTACCCCATCTTCGCCGCGTTGGCTTTCCCCGAAAACACCCATCTCATCCTCACAGAAGAGAGCACCATTTTGATTGCCCAACAGGGACCGATCATCGTCTTGATGAAACTTGCCCTCCCCCATCTGGAACAACCCCAGCAAATGGATTGGCTCGGCATTTTTGCAGACAAACAATTCAAAAAACTCATTAACGCGGGTTACTGATGCAAAAAATCATCCTGTTTTTCCTGGCCTTTGCCTTTGCCTTCATTCGCCCACGCGCGGTCTCATCGGCAACGTTTTATCCCATCTGTCAGCTTCAAGGCACGGGCAACACCACCCCTTACGCGGGCGAACAAGTCCAAACGGAAGGGATGGTTACCGCCGATTTCGACAACCAAAGCGAGCGCGGGTTTTTCATCCAGGTGGAAAATTGCGATGACAACGGGGATACCTCGAACGGGATTTTTGTCTACCTCAACGAGATGGCGAACGTCGTCAGCGTGGGTGATTGGGTAACGGTGAGCGGCCTTGCGGAGGAAGATTTCGGTCTGACACGGATCAACACGACCCCGCTTGGCGTGGGTGTGGTTTCCTCGGGCAATGCCCTGCCCCTCGCGGTGGATTTTGCCCCGCCGTTTGACAATGCCCAGGCAAAGACCTACTTTGAGCGGCACGAAAGTATGCGTGTGTACGCGGCGGACACGGTCGTCGTTGGGCCAACGAGCGCGCGGGGGTACGCGTATGTCATCCGCGCGGGGTTGGGGATTGCGCGCGTGTTTCAGGGCGATCCCGCGGGGACCGGGGAGATTATCCCGATCAGTTCGGATGGGGTGTATCAGATCGAGCCAGATGCCCAGGTGGGGGATCAGGTTTTCAACGTCGTGGGGGTTTTGAATTACACGAGCGGGGAGTTTGGGATTATGTTGACCAGTTTCCCCACCCTGATCCGCCCCTCGCTCGTCGTCGCGCACGAGAGTGCGCTTTTACCGCACTCTCGTGCGGAACTACAAACGACTGTTCACCAAACAAACCAACAAACCGCGCCCTTCTCCCTCGCCACCCTCAACCTGCACAACCTCTTCGACCCCATTGACGACCCCGCGACCGATGACAGCATCCCCACCCCTGGCGAGTACCAGACACATCTCAAAAAACTCGCCCTCACCATCCACGAACTGGGCGAGCCGCTGTTTATTGCCGTGCAGGAAGCGGAGAATAACAGTGTCTTGCAAGCCCTTGCCAACCGCCCGGAACTGGAGGCGACGTATGCCTATCTTTGGCAAGATAGTGTGGATAGGCGGGGGATCGATGTCGCGCTGTTGTATCAAGCCAACCGCGTGAACGTGATCGGGTGGGAACTGCGCCAGGGGTGTACTACGCTTGTGGACGGCCTCGGCCCGGATGGGAACGGGGATGTTACACTCCCGGCGAACGCGCTGACGTGTGACACGGATGGGGATGGGGAAAATGATGGGAACCGGCTGTTCTCCCGCCCGCCGTTGGTGGCGCATGTGCAGGTGTGTGAGGGGTCGTGTGCGAGCGGCGGGGCGTTGCGGGATTTGTGGGTGATCGCCGTCCACTTCAAATCCAAGTCCGAGGATAACGATTTTCAAGCCTACACGCTCCCCCGGCGGATGGCCCAGGCGCAGTTTGTGGCGGGGGTATATGCGGAAATTGTGGGCAGTGAGCCGGGGGCGGAAGTGATTGCGGCAGGGGATTTCAACGATTATCCCGATTCTCAGCCGTTGCAGATTTTGGCCGGGGCGGGGTTCGTCGATCAGGTGGTGCGCGTCCCCCAGGCGAGTGCGTTTACATACAATTTTGAAGGGGTGTCCCAGATTATCGATCACATTCTGGTCAGTCCGGGGGTTTTGGATAACGCCAGCCAGGGGCTGATCCCGACCATTTTCCACCTCAACGCCGATTACCCCGTCTCGTGGGAGGGGGATGATTCCACGGCGCGGCGGGCGACGGATCATGATCCGGTGGTGCTAAGGGTGGGGGAGTTGACGGAAGCGGTTTGGTTGCCGATTGTTGCGCGGCCTTAGCCATTTTTAGAAATCGCATGGATAAACCCCAGTTGCGGGGAAACGACCTCGTTTTATTCCTCCGTGAGGGACAATGGTAAAATCCCCCGCCAATGGACTTCAACACCCCTCTCTTTCTCTTCCTCTTCCTGCCCGTCACCCTCCTGGTCTACCTTGTCGCCGCCCCGCGCGGGCGGATCATCGTCGCCGGAGTCGCCAGTCTGTTGTTTTACGCCTGGGGGCAACCGGTGTACCTGCCACTCCTGCTGGGCCTCCTCCTCCTCACCTACTTCCTCGCGGAAAAAGGTAACCCGCGCAAACTCTGGGCGGGCGTCCTGCTCAATGTCGGCGCGCTCGTGTTCTTCAAAGCCGCTGTCACCTACTGGTTCGACATCCCCTACCCGCTTGGCCTCTCTTACGTGACTTTCACCGCGCTGGCCTACCTCGTAGATGTGTACCGGGGTCGGGTGGAGGCGGAACGCGACCTGCTGACCTTCGCCGCCTACCTGCTCTTCTTCCCCCGCCTGCTCGCCGGGCCGATCACCCGCTACGGGACCCAACGGGACGCCCTGGCCCAACCGCGCGTCCCCCTCGAACATTTCACCACCGGCATCCGGCGCTTCATCCTCGGCCTCGCCAAAAAAGCCCTCCTCGCCGACACCCTCGCCCGCATCGTCACCCCCGCCTTCAGCCTCGCCACCCCGCAATTTACCCCGCGCGTGGCCTGGATCGTCCTCCTCGCCTACGCCCTCCAACTCTACTTCGACTTCTCCGGCTATACAGACATGGCCCTTGGCCTCGGCGGGATGATGGGCTACGCCTTGCCCGAAAACTTCAACGCCCCCTACCTCGCCCGCTCCATCGGCGATTTCTGGCGGCGCTGGCACATCACCCTCTCCAACTGGTTCCGCGACTACGTCTTCTACCCGCTCGAACGTCGCCGCTTAAAAATCCTCGGTCAACCCCTTAACATCCTCCTCGTCTTCCTCCTCACCGGTCTCTGGCATGGCCTCACCCTGCCCTTCGTGATTTGGGGGCTGATCCACGGCCTCGCGCTGATCTTTGAAAACACCCGCCCCGGTCGTTGGCTGAAAACCGCGCCGCCCCCGCTCCAACATCTCTACGCCCTCACGATCATCCTCCTCGGCTGGGTCTTTTTCCGGTCCCCGGACGTGCCCTTTGCCCTAGCCTTTCTCCAACGCCTCGCGGGGTGGACGGGCGGCCTGACCCCGCTCCCCTTTGGCGAAACGAACCCGCTCCCTCTCATCGAGCCAACCGTGTGGCTGGCGCTGGCGGTGGGGGTGGTTTTCGCCTTTCCGGTCGGCGGGCGGGTGACCGGGTGGGTGGCGGATCGGTGGCGCGGCAACCCGTGGGGGGCGGTCATGGTGCAGGGGGTGTACGACGGGGTGCTGTTCCTGTTGTTGATCACCTCGATTGCGGCTATGGTCAGCGGACAATTCGCCCCCGGCATTTATGGAGGCTTTTGATGAATCCCACCCCTTCCCGGCTCGCGCGGGGATACCAACTCGCGTTCAGCGTCGCCTTCTTCATCATCCTTCTGCTTCCCCTTCGCCGCCTGACCCTCAGCCCTGGCGACTTAGAAGCGAACTTCTTCGGGCGGGCGTGGCTGATCCAGGAATTCAACCTCGCCCGCGTGGCCCTCGGCGACCGCGTCTTCCCCAAAACGATTGTGGGCGACGAGGGCTGGGTTTTCTACCGCGCCGAAAAATCTCTCGACGACTACCAAAACGCCATCCCTCTCTCCGAGACTGATCTGACCGAAATCCAGACGAATCTGGACGCCCTCGCGTCCGCCTACGCCGCGCGGGGCATCCAACTCCTCGTCGTCATCGTCCCCGACAAAGCCACGATCTATGGCGACTACCTGCCCCCCGAAATCCCGATCCTGGGCGCGGAATCCCGGCTGGATCAACTGACTGCCTATCTCGCCGCCCACGGGACGCCTCTGCTCGATCTGCGCCCCGCCCTCCGCGCGGCGCGGGAAACCCAACAGGTGTACTTCAAAACCGACACCCACTGGAACGATTACGGCGCGTATGTGGGCTACACCGAAATGCTCCGGGCACTGGGGCTGGAACCTTTCCCCCTCGATGCGTTTGACGTGAAATCTGCGGGGCTAAAACTGCTGGACCTGAGCCGCAATATGGGTACGAACATCCTGGAAGAACGGATTGACCTGCTCGCCCCCGACGACGCCGTCCGCTACCGCAAACTCCCCCTGGCGGATGGCCGCAACCTGACGCTGACCTACCACGAGGACCAATCTCTGCCCCGTGCGGTAATCTACCACGACTCCTTCTTCTTTCAACTGATCCCGATGTTCGCCCCCCACTTCCGCCAGATCACGTTCATCCCCCACTACACCGGCGGCGAAATCTGGAACCTGGATTGGGTGGAAGAGGAACAGCCGGACATTGTGATTATCGAGTTTGCGGAGCGGTATCTGGCGGATCTTGCAAGGTTAGTGAAACCGAGGGAGGTCAGGTGACACTCGAAACAAAAACATGCGGCATCTCAAGGTCTATCATCTTTTTTGAATTGCTCTATGATGCAATCAATCCTTGTAAATCATTGCAGAACAGGCTATCAATCGTTTTTATGTAAGCCTTTAGGAGATTATCTGAGGTCATGTTGGGGCGAATATCACAATAATAAACGCCATCCAGGGGGTTTAACTTGACAGTATACCCCTTGAAGTGTCCGGGCAGAAAGGTTGCACTAATCCCATACTGGTTTTCGTGTTTGGTTTTCTTTCTTTGTACATCGTTCAAAAAGATGGCGATGTGAGGGGTTGTAGTTTCGGTTAACCGGCTGTACAAAAATTTGTCCATGAAGATTTTGTCAAGCCGGTCTTTGCTAGAAGTTTTCACGGAGCCAATGACTTTTAAGTGGTTATCCTGGAAGAGTAACAAGTCATGCTGATAGCTCATGGCAAATTGTTCAACGCCATCTACGATCACAGGGGCATTAATTACGCCACTTCTGCAATCTATTCCAACTTCCTGGATCAGCAAACGGATAAGCCGCTCGAACAAATCCCAGTTGATTTTCCTTGCGGTATTCGACTGCCCGGCAGGGAGGGCATCGAGGGTTGCGCCAATGGTCTGCTGAATTGTGTAAATGGAATTTCGGATGATGGTTCGATGTGTTTGATCGGTTTCCCCAAGTTCTTTTGCGTTTTGGAGGGTATCGAGAAATCGCTCGCTGAGAATGGCACTGTTTTCAGCCGAGTACATCAAATCGGCGTTGAGGGGGCGCGTGATGTTGAAAAACCCATCTTGACGATACTGGAAAAAACAGTAGTTTTGCTCATTTTGGGAGATGATGGTGGCCTGTAACCCGGATGAGGCAAAGTCAAGGTAGCGTTGGCTGAACTCGAGATAGTTTTTTGGAGACAGAAAGTTGGTTTTGTCGGTGACGAAGGCAACGAGGTCTGAGAGGTTCATCGAATACTTTCCCTGCGCTCTGCATTTTTTCGGTCAAATTCAATCCATTCTAAAACGGATAAACGGCGAACGTTTTCTAAGCGTTCAATTGCCCACTGATTGTATTGGGCGTTGATTTCACACCCTACCCATTTTCGCCCCAACTGTTCGGCGACGACCAGCGCGGTACCGGAGCCTGAAAAGGGGTCAAGGACGGTCTGATCCGGGTCGGTGGCAGCCAAAATGAGACGCCGCAACAATTCTTCGGGCTTTTGGGTGGGGTGGGGGGTTTTTTCTCCCATGCCATTGCATGTGGTGGGGATTTCAAGCACATCTTTGGGTTTTGCGCCTAGCGGGTTGGGTGTCCATTGCTCCTCTCTTTTTTTGCCGTTCCCGAAGTTACTCGTGGCGGCTTGCGGATGCACGGGATATTTGAGGGTGTGATTGCCATAAGGGATACGGACTTCATCCACGCGCAAGGCAAATTTTTTGGTTTTGCGAAAATGCAAGATACTTTCATGGGAACGCCCCCAATCTCTACCTAAATTGGCTTTGTTGCGATAGTTCCATACCAGCCACCGACATGAGTCAAAGTATTTGGAGGATGGGTGTTTCAGGTCGGCCAGAATTTCAGAAAAACCGCAGATATACAAAGACCCCGTGTCTTTCAACACCCTGGCCGCGTGTTTGATCCAACTCAACGACCATTGAATATACACTTCCTGACTTTCAAACGTGTCCCATTCCGCTTTTTTGATGTTGTAGGGCGGGTCGGCAAAGACTAGATCCACGCTTTCGCTTGCTAAAGTGCCTAACCAGTCGAGGGAGTTGCCAAGAAATAGTTTTCCGCGGGGGTGTTCGTAGTGCAGTTGAATCCTATCCGCTTTTTCAACGATTGGGAGGGTTCGTCCGGTGTTGAGGGGGAAGAGGGAGGGGGGATTGGAGGGGGAGGGGTGCATGGTGGGGTAAATATAGCATAAAAAAGCATGGTTGATAGTGAAGATGTTTGGATATGAGAAAGAGAGGCACACTCGTTACGCTAACGCTCCCGCCAACTGACAAATCTTCTCCCACGCCGCCCGCACATGCCGCTCCTCCGTATTTGTCTGCCCGATACACATCCGAAGGGTGAATTTACCGTCGAGGACGGTGTGCGTCAGGTAGAGTTCGCCCGATTGGTTGAGGTTGTCGAGCAGGGCGCGGTTGAAGGCGTCCCCGGCTTTGTGGCGGAAGCAGACGAGGTTGAGGGGGGCGGGGGCGGCGAGTTCAAAATCGGGATGGGCACGTACCCAGTCGGCGAATTGTTGGGCGAGGGCGACGTGCTGGCGGACGTGGTATTGCAAGCCTTCCACGCCATAATGCCGGATGACGAACCACAGTTTGAGCGACCGGAACCGCCTTCCTAACTGGATGTGCCAGTCCCGGTAATCGTACACCGCGCCGGATTGGGTGGCCTGGTTTTTCAGGTATTCGGGCAGGATGCTGAGGGTGTTGATGAGGGCGGTGTGATCGGCCACGAAGAAGACGTTGCAATCGAAGTTGGTGAACATCCACTTGTGGGGGTTGAAGAGGTAGCTGTCTGCGAGTTCGACCCCGTCGTGGGTGTAGCGGAATTCCGGGCAGAGGGCGGCGGTGCCGGACATGGCGGCGTCTACGTGCAACCACAGCCCTTCGGCGCGGCAAAATTCGCCGATGGCGCGGATGGGGTCGAGGGCGTTGGAGGAGGTGGTGCCGATGGTGGCGGTGACAAAGCACGGGGTGAGGCCCGCGGCCCGGTCCTCGGCGACCCGCGCGGCCAGGGCATCCACGCGCATGGCGAAGTTTTCGTCGGTAGGAATCAGACGGAGGTTCGCGCGGCCCATCCCCGCGATGCCCATGGCTTTTTCGACGGAGGAGTGGGTTTGGGTGGAGGTGTAGGCGGTCAGTTTGCCGTCGCACCCCTGTTTGTTGGTTTGATAGTTCGTGGCGCGTTCGCGGGCGGCGAGGAGGGCGGTGAGGCTGGCGCTGGAGGCGGTGTCTTGCAGGACACCGTTGCCTTTGAACTTTTGCGGGAGGCCGAGCATGTCCACGAGCCAGTCGAGGACGTGGGTTTCGAGTTCGGTGGCGGCGGGGCTGGTGGCCCACAACATCCCCTGCACGCCGAGGCCGGACGAGAGCAAATCGCCCAAAATGGCGGGGCCGGAGGCGTTGGCGGGGAAGTAGGCAAAGAAGTTGGGGGATTGCCAGTGGGTGATGCCGGGGAGTAGGGTGTTCACGTCCGCGAGGATGTCGGGGAAGGGTTCGCCCTGCGCGGGGGGATTGGCGGGGAGGCCGGCGCGGATTTCACCGGGTTTGACCTGCGAGAGGACGGGGTAGGTTTCGATTTGTTCGTAGTAGTCGGCGATCCAGTCTACGACGAGGCGGCCGTATTCGCGGAATTGGGAGGGGGTCATGTGAGGGGTCATAATTGTGAATGGTGAATAGTCAATTTTTAATGGTCAATCCCGTAACTTGAACCGCTGAATCTTCCCCGTCGCGGTGCGGGGCAACTCTTTCACGAACTCCACCCAGCGGGGGCGTTTGTACTCCGCCATGTGCTCGCGGCAGAAGGCGATGAGTTGGGCGGCGAGTTCTTCGGAGGGGAAAATGCCTTCTTTCAGGATGATAAACGCTTTGGGTTTGACGAGCTGGCGATCATCCGCTTTGCCCACCACGGCCACTTGCAAAACGGCGGGGTGGCGGGTGAGGGTGGCCTCCACTTCCATCGGGGAAACCCAGATGCCGCCCACTTTCAGCATGTCGTCGGCGCGCCCGGCGTGGTGGTAGTAGCCATCTTCGTCCACGTAATACTGGTCGCCGGTGAACAGCCATTCGCCGAGGAAGGTTTTGCGGCTCTTTTCGTATTGATGCAGATACGAGAGGGCGACCGATTCCCCTTTGACGAGCAGGTTGCCCGTTTCCCCGCGGGGCACGTCTTTGAAGTCGAAGTCCACCACGCGGACTTCGTACCCCGGAACGGGTTTGCCACTCGTGCCGGGGCGGATGTCCCCCGGGCGGTTGGAGATGAAGATGTGGTACACCTCCGTCGCGCCGATGCCGTCAATGATGTCCAGCCCGGTCATCTGTTTCCATTGACGCCAGATCGGTTCGGGCAGGGCCTCCCCGGCGGAGACGCACAGGCGCACGCTCGAAAGGTCGTACTTTTGCAGGAAATTTTCCACTGCCATCGCCAGCGCGTACCCGGTCGGGGAGTTGTAGAAGATTGTGGGTTTGAACCGATCCACCATCTCCAACAGGTTCGTGGCCAAGCGCGGGGAGCCGGAAAATAGCACACAACTCGCGCCGACGTGCCAGGGAAACAGCAAATTGCCCCCCGTCCCAAACGTGAAAAAGAGTTTCGCACCCGCAAACGTCCGGTCATTTTCCGTCAGGCCGAGAACGTTTTTGCCCCAGAGTTCTGCGGTCAGGACGAGGTCTTTGTGGGCGTGGGGGATGCCTTTGGGTTCCCCGGTCGTGCCGCTGGAGTAGTTGAGGGTGGCGAGGTCTTCGCGATGGGTGGGGGCGGTGTCGAGGACGGGGGAGGCGTCTGAAATCCAGTCGGCGTAGGACATCATGGATTCGGGCGCGGTGCCGATCACGATCACGTGTTCGAGAAACGGTTGTTCGGGCAATATCCCCTGCACGGCGGGGAGCAGTTTGTCATGGACGACGAGGACGCGCATCCGGCTGTCGCGGAGCATGTAATCGTATTCGGCGGGGGTGAGGAGGGTGTTCAGCCCGGCGTGGATCGCGCCGATTTTCAGCGTGCCGAAGAAGGTGGTCACCCACTCCGGCCCGTCGAAGGCGAGCAGGCCGACGCAATCCCCCATCCGCACGCCGAGCTTTTTGAGGGCGTTGCCCACGCGGTTGGTTTCATCGGACACTTCTTGAAAGGTCAGGTTCCGTTCGAGGGAAAGGAGGGCGGTTTTTGAGGCACGGTTGGGTAAATTATGTTCAAGGATGTGGACGGCGTTGTAGGTGAGGGGGAGGTCGGTTGCACGCATGGGGACTCCTGGGGGGGGGAAACAGGGTAGATAGGGTAAATAAGGTAGATAGGGTAAAAATCAAACAAAGTACATATTTACCTTATCTACTTTATATACCTTCTTTACCTTCTTTCCCAATAATATCCCTCGCAATCACAATCCGTTGGATATGCGAGGTGCCTTCGTAAATCTGTAACCCTTTGATATCGCGGTAGTGGCGTTCAACGGGGTATTCGTTGCTGTAGCCGCGCCCGCCGTGGAGGAGGACGGCGTTGGAGGCGGCTTTCACGGCGATTTCGGTGGCGTAGAGTTTCGCCATCGAGGTTTCGCGGGTGGTGGGAAGTGCCTTTCCTGCGGAAAGGGCGTCCTTCATGGTGGCCGCCTTGTAGACCAGCAGGCGAGCGGCCTCGATTTCCGTTGCCATATCGGCGATGGTGGCTTGAATCATCTGAAAATCGCCGATCCGCTGACCGAACGCGCGCCGTTTGCGGACAAAATCCACGCTCGCATCCAAACACGCCTGCGCGATGCCCAACGCCCCCGCCGCGACGCCCAGCCGACCGTGGTCGAGGGCAGACATGGCGATTTTGAAACCGTCACCTTCCTGGCCGAGGAGGGAGCTTTTGGGAACGCGTAGGGATTGGAGGGAAATGTGGGCGTGGTCGGAGGCGCGGTGGCCCAATTCCTTTCCAGGCATCTTTTCTCGAACAAAGCCGGGGGTGTTCGTTTCGACGAGGAAGGCGCAAATGCCTTTGTGTTTTTTCGCCCGATCCGTGGTGGCGAAGACGATGGCGAGGTCAGCGATGCCGCCGTTGGTGATCCAGATTTTTTCGCCGTTGAGGATGTACTCGTCCCCGTCGAGGGTGGCGGTGGTTTCGAGGTTGCCCGCGTCCGATCCGGCGTTCGGCTCGGTCAGGCAGTAGCACCCGATGATTTCCCCTGTCGCCAACCGGGGAAGGTACCGTTGTTTTTGCGCTTCTGTGCCCCAATCGTTGATACACAGACTGACCAGCGACCCATGCACGGCCAAAAATCCCCGCACGGACGAATCCGCCCAGCCCAATTCTTCGGAGATCAGGGTGTAGCTGAGGTAGTCCATCCCCGCACCGCCGTACTCGGGTGCGATGGTTCCGGCGAGGAATCCGAGTTCGCCCATGCGTTTGACGAGGTGGAGGGGGAAGATGCCGGTTTCATCGGCCTCGCGGGCGAGGGGGGCGACTTCGTCGCGGGAGAAGGTGCGGGCGAGGGTTTGGAGGGAGAGTTGGGAGGGGATGAGGGAGAGGCGCATTTAATTTAATACTGTTCAGATTTCAAATTAACCTAAAAGTTAAATTAAATTTCGCTGTATGGCTATATTGTTTGACTTTAAGAAGTTGTTTACATCTGTGAAGACATTTAAAAATAAAGGTGTTCCAGAAAATGAAAGTGGTGAAACTGGTCCAATTGTCATAAACGAATATTCCCGTGATGCAATGTCAAAAGATGAATGTGGATCCCTGAATTGCTGATAGAGTTTTAGATACTCACCTTTTCCACCTACAAGTTCTTGAAGTTTCTTATATTCTGCCCCCATGCTTAACCCAAAGCCGAAGAATGAAATTCGGAGCTGTTGCACAATCTCATTGTCAAGGCTGGATAGGGTTTGGCTTAGAAACATCCAACCCAAGCCATATTTGCGAGTTGTTCGAACTGCGTCAATTAAATTGGTCTTTATCCTTTGTTTTCTCTCATTATTAGCAATTCTTTCTTGAGGGGCAAGTCTATGAGCTTCATCCAGAACAACAAGAGTATTCAAACTCACATCGTTTTGATAAGCATCCTCTGCCTTTCTGAGCAATACACCAAGAATAGCATCTATCAAAATTGGTTTTATTTTTTCGTCCCATACGCCAGAAGTAATATCTGATGGTTTTTTTGATAAATCTACAACTATCAAAGGTCTACTGCCAGTTTTAGGAATAGATAGAGCCTGTTGTACAATTTGATCAATAGACAACTTACCTTCTCCCTCAGAGAAAAATCTAATGACCTTATCCCACTTTTCCTTTAGTGGAGAGAATTGCGATGATCCTAGTTTTTGTTTTGCTTCATCAATAAAACTTTGAACTCTTTCAATCCCGCTTGTTCCACCATATATTCTATGAATGTTTGAATGAATATGATCCAACATTGCTACAAAAGCCATGTCATCTAAATTTTTGAGTTTAAATTTATTGTTATTGGCTTTGAAAAAATCCACTACATAATTTGCCGATGTTGCTTGATAATCAGTCGATTTAACACCCATTTCTGCAAATAGATCGAACTCAAGAAGTAATTCGCCAAGCAATTCCCATGTTCCAAGTCGAAATCGTGACAAATCATAAACCTCAAATTTTCGCCCAAGTCCCATAAGCACATTAGGATGTAAAACGTTCCCAATAGATAGCTTTGTTTGCGCGTTATTCAACCCTAGAGAAAACTCGCCTTGTGGGTCGAAAATGAACAACCCCATTTGACTATGACGTGCATACCCTAAAACAATCATCTTCGCCAAAACTGATTTTCCTGAACCGGTTTTACCAAAAACACCAATATGATACGACTCTCCAGCCCCTTCTATACCACGTTCAAAATGTTTAAACCATAAAGGCAACATAGGTTGTGAGCCATACACATTGCCCAGATAAAAAATTTGTGATTGATATGGTGCAAGTAACTCTCTCAATACTCCATCATCAGCTAAATAAATAGGTGTTCCAGTAGCAGGTACAGTTCCTAATATGCTTGGGCGATAATTTCCTTGTTCATTTGCGAAAACTGCACTTATTATCATTTCTCCTTGATGAGTGTCTTGACGTTCACTAACCGCATCAACCCGCCCTCGTTGGCGTATCAAACTTCTCATAGTGGGATCTTCGTGCCAAATATTGCGTAACTTGATTTCAGTGATCTGACCTAGGGCATAATTTCTATGGCTATCTTGAAGATAGCCGAAGAATGCCAACTCACCAACAAGCTTTTTAGTAACCGAACGAGCCATGATATCAAGTGCAAGTTCGGTTGTCGAAGAGGGTGACCCAATCACTCCAATTCCCTCGGCCTTACTGACCAATTCATCTAATTTATCTGCCATTTTTATACTCCTGACTCTGTTCTATAACCATGCAAACTCATAAATATCTCGCTAATGTCACCCTGATATTTTTCTGCCAGACGTTGATTTGCAACTTGTCGAAATGCAGGGACAGATTTAGCAAGGTGTTTTACCATTCTATCTGCCATATATAACGGGTAAGGTTCCATAATTGCCGCTGACCCACATTGATGTTCGACAGCCTTTAAAACAGTACTCAATCGAGCAGGGGTTTGTGCTATAGACTGTGCTAACTCTACTCTCAATGCTGGCAACCATGTAAACGGGCGATAATATATTACATTTACATTTTTCAAAAGACTTGTTACTTTATGGACAAGTTCCTCGATTTCTACACTTTCGCCCGTCTTTACTGGTTTTGTGTTGATATGCCAGGGGGCTTTCGGTGAACTTAAAAGCATTGGCTTTGTATATTCGCCCGCTTCTAAAAGCATACTCAACAACCCTCTATCATCATATGCTTCAGGCCATTTCATTGCTTCCCCGATTTCTCGTTTTGTAGTGTATTTAGGCATTGCGACCCAATAATGATCTGAACGGCGAGCTGTTAAAATTTCTTTGTAAGCCTCAAGGCTAGCTCGAATGGTTTTAGTCAACTCAACTGATATTTTTAAATCTGGCGCATCCTCAAGTTTGCTTAGGGCTTGATTGAAAAAAATGGTAGGAGTTGTAAGTGAACCATCTAAAAAAACAACTTCATGAGGCGCATTTTGTGCTAGTTTCAATTCCATCCCCATCATTATCCCACGTAGAATAGATGATGATTCTGCTTCGTGTGCCTCAGTATCAACATAAACTAGGTGTTGAGGTTCAGGCCAATATCTATTTTCTGATGGAGGAGTTAAACCTTCGACTGCTACAGCACCTACAGCTACCAAATCAACGGCTAATAGTCTTTCTATTGCTAATGAGCCATCAACACCACAGCAAGTTGGTATAGGAACAAGTGGTAGGTTTGCAACTTTTTGAACTACGCCTTTTTCGATTAATTGAGAACGCCAAATTGCCTTGTTATCTCTGATATTGTCAAAAGACTTTAACAAAGCTTGGCTTATTTCATCGGTTCTTTCTAAAACTTCTTGGACAAGAGCGGCAGGTAACTCGGCAAATGGATTTTCGTTCATAGGATTAGTTTTCAGAAATGGGTTTAGTAATAGCAAGACTCTTTGCAATATCTTGATTATTCCAGTTGTGCCAGCTATCTACTCTTTCAGAACGACCATAAAGCCATCTTTCCCTCCAAAACTCTGCGAGGCTCTCGAAAGGTAAATTGCGATAAATTGGTGTTTCTGTTTTGCCATTTAGGTAGTCATCCAAATTATCAATCAATCGAAATAGAAATGCTTCACGCTTAATTCCATGTCTGAGTATATCCCCTGAAACGCCAATATGATCTAGAGTACGCCTAATTAGTTGCCATGTACGTTTTGGACCAGTGCCGTACCCACCTTGTATCGAAATATCTTCGGACTCCAAATATTGTTTAAAAGCAGGATAAAGTCGCTGTAGATGGAAATTCCCATACCCATTTGTGTATCCAATAGATTCTGCAATTAATAAATCTTGGTATTTAAGTCTATTGTAAATAGAACTTCGGCCAAAAGCACTTGTAGTTGTTAAGGCTACCAATTCAGCGGGTATCACCCGGTCTTCCATTTCGGTTTTCCGCCCCAAATAAATTTTGCGATAAGCCTCTCGCACTTCATTAGTAACTGTAGCCAAAGCTACAAGTTTTCCGCCTAGTAAGCGATTGTAAGGAGGCAACGCCCCTAAAGTAAAAATATCCATTGTCTGATTTACCAATTCTGTTTTTCTCCCATATGGATAGTTGAACAATCGGTCTCTTGCAGGAAACCCAATTGGAGGAGACTGGAGCCCAAATATACCCATCAGTTTTCCATTACTATCATCAATGATCAAATACCTTAATCGGCGTCCAAATCCAAATGAATATGGAATTGACCAGTAATAACGAGCTAGGCGAAACAAATCGTTGTGCCATTTTTCGCACACTTGAATTATTGTAGGCTTTATAGATTTAGGAGATATATCCTGCCCATTTGCAAAAAAGTGAATATAACGGGGGAGTTTAAAATTGATCCAGTCTTGTGCCTTTTCAAGTTCAATTTCTCGCGACGGTTTGTGGAGTAATTTTATGGATTCCTTCTCCGGTGCAGGTGGAATTAAGTCTCCTTTCTCATCAAAAGAGAACCCTAATGATTCTAGTTCCTCGCTAATAAGTTCTCTAAGCTCTGTTGCTGTAATTGTCATGCTAGGTATTTCTCTTTGGCAAGAACCACTTTCATTTCATTACCCGATAAATTGTCGCATTCATCCGCTCTTCCCGATCATTCTCCACAAGATTCTTCCAGTCCACCTCAATATCATACTTTAAAGCCTCGATTTCATCCATCTTTTGTTGAATCTTTGCAGTTGTTACCAACACACCCTCTTTATTTTTTATGATCTGATTCTTCAATTCATCTATTTCAGAATTACGGACATTCAACTTCAATAACGCCGTTTCTTCTCCGTCCAGAAAATCATACCACTCTTGAAGTTGGGCCTGTTCTCTCGGCTTTAGTTCATCCCCCATCACGGCTTTGTTGTGTAGTTTTTGTCCGATTTCGTTTGTTATCATCAGGGAACCTGCCTTTTTCGTGCTAAAAAAATTCTAGCACACTTTTACTCCCCTATCACCGCCACCCCTTCCAACTCCACCAACGCCTCGTCCAAATACAACCCCTTCACCTCAAACAGCGCCATGACCGGGTAATACTCCCCAAAAAACGCCTTCATCACCTTGCCCAACGCCTTCAAATTCGCTTTGTACAACGCCCGGTCGGTGGTGAAGATGTTCAACTTCACAATGTCCTGCATCGTGCCACCTGCCGCTTCAACCACGGCTTGCAAGTTGCGGAGGACCTGTTCGTATTGCGCGACGATGTCACCGGGCGCGGCAATCGCGCCGTTCGCATCGCTGGCATCCTGCCCGGCGAGCCAGAGAATCTTGCCGCCATCGGTCAAAATGCCGTGGTTGAATCCGCGGGGGGGAGGGAGAGAGGGGGGAGTAATAATTTGTTTTGACATGTTGGGTATACAGAGCGCACAGAGAAGGCACGGAGATTCACAGAGTTTTTAAATGATTTTTCAGTGGCTCTCTGTGAAATTTCTGTGAGTCTCTGTGTTTCTACCGTCCTATAAATTTTGGCTTCGTCTTATCTCGAAATGACTCGTAAAAAATCCGGTGATCCTGCCCCATGAGCAGTAACGCTTGCGCCTGGGCCTCGGATTCGATGGCGGAGGGCAAATCCATGTTCCACTCGTTTTGCACCATGCGTTTGGTCGTCCCGATAGCTTGCGTGGGGCCGTGGGCGAGGCGGGCGGCCCATTCCTGGGCGGTGGGGAGCAGTTGTTCGGCGGGGAGGACGCGGTTGACGAGGCCGTATTTGTCGGCGGTGGCGGCGTCAATCGTGTCGCCGAAGTAGAGCATTTCCAACGCCCGCGCCATCCCGACCACGCGGGGGAGCAGGTACGCCGCGCCCATGTCCGCCCCGGTCAACCCCACTTTGGTGAACAGGAACGCGAATTTAGCGTGTTCCGACGCCAGGCGCATATCCGCGGCAAGGGCCAGCACCGCGCCCGCGCCCGCCGCGATACCGTTCACCGCGGCGATGATCGGCTTGTCGAGGGTGAGCATGTTGTGAACGGTGGCCCCGGTCATACGCGTGAATTCCAGATGGCCTTTCACATCCCGGTCGAGCAGGGGTTCGATGATCTCGAACACATCCCCGCCCGAGCAGAACGCTTTCCCCGCCCCGGTCAGGACGAGGACTTTGACCGCGTCATCGTACCGCAAGGCCTCCATCAAATCCCGGTACTGGGCGTAGATGTCGAACGTGAGGGCGTTTAGCACGTCAGGGCGGTTGAAGGTGAGGGTGGCGACGCCTTCGGAAACGTCGTAGAGAAAATCGGTATTTTTTTTCAAATCATCGGGCATAGAAACTCCTAAAAAAACCAAAACATGAACGGATACCTTTCATCCATCCAGCGTGAAATAAAACGCCGCCCCCTGTCCTACGCGGCCCTCGGCCCATACCCGGCCCCCATGCCGGTGGATGATACGTTGCACCGTAGCCAAACCAACGCCGGTCCCTTCAAATTCATCTGCCCGGTGCAACCGTTGAAACGGGACAAAAAGCTTTTCGGCATACGTCTGTTCAAAACCTGCCCCATTATCTCTGATAAAAAAGATTTTCTGTCCGTTCTCTTGTTTCAGGCCAAACTCGATTTTTGCCTCTTGTTGATACCGGGTAAATTTCCACCCATTTCTCAGGAGATTTTCCAAAACGGCCCGAAGTAAACGGGCGTCCCCCTGGACACAAACGCCCCCGACTACGGACCAATCCACTTTCCGACTCGGATCGGCTTGTTGCAAATCTGCGAGGATTTCTTGAGCCATTTTCGATAAATCCACCTCAGTTTTTTGGATTTGGGTGCGGGAGACTTGAGAAAGGGCCAGCATTCCGTCAATTAATTCTTTCATTTGGGCACTGGCACTCTTAATGCGGCGGAGATAGTTTTGTGCATCCGGCGTCATCCCTTCTGTCTCCGCCAACAAGATGGTAGAAAATCCTTCCATGGCGCGCAAAGGCGCACGCAAGTCGTGAGAAACCGAATAGCTAAAGGCCTCCAATTCCTGGTTCGCAATTTCAAGTTGGCGGGTGCGTTCATGGAGGGTTTGTTCCATTTGTTTACGTTCAGAAATATTGCGAACCTGAATCATGCGGCCTGCAAAAGCCTGATTCTTATGGTAAATGGGCGTGACTTCCACTTCAAAAGATTGGAAATCATCTCCCAGATAACCCTGGACCTCGGTCTTAATTTCTCTTACATCGCCGAAGCGCGCCAGTAAATCGGAAAACTGAGCAAAAGCTTTTGCGGCAGGTTGCCCAATCACCTCACCATAAGATTTATGGATGAGTTTGAGCGCCACAGGATTGATGTCCACCACCCGATTTTTCAGGTCTATCACAATCATGGCCGTTGGCATGATTTCCACAAGAAGATCGCGGGCAATGGGCACGATGTCGAAAATCTGGAAACGAAACAACCCCCATGTAATAAACAGATTTCCAATTGCGAAAGTCAGCGGAGCCGTATCTCGTTGATAACTCAGGGTAATGTTTGCCATGGTCAAGCCCCCTCCCACCATTGGGGCCGCGAGACCGCATAAGATCAGAATGGCCTGTAACCGGAACAAGCCCTTTTCCCGAAGAGATTTTACGATGAGCACACCAATTCCACCCAAGCCTAACCCATAGGCATAGACAAATGTGAGCCAGATAAAGAGAGAAAAATCGTAGGTCAGATTAGAAAAAGGGGCGCCGGGGATCAAGAAGGCAGTTGGGCGGAACCATCCATGAAATTGATCTGTATAAATAAACAGTGTAGAGACCAGGGGGAACAAACTTAATCCAACGAGAAACTTTTGGGGATTCGCGGGAAGCCGCCCCGTAAATTTCAGGGCAAAATAAAACCAACTTTCCGTCACGATGAACATGGCGACAAATTGCAAATTATCCCAAAAAACTTTTCCGGCAAGCGTATCGTTTGTTAGCTCAAAAATATACCCATACGTCCAAAGCGCTTCCCCGAGACAAAGCACGACAAACGCGGAGGCACTTTCTATCTCTCTCTGTCTCCACGCGTAAAAAGCAATCCCCAAGGAGATCATCAGTGAAATCAGGTATGGAATCAGATAAGAAAACATGGCTTTTCGGTGCCCAGACGTTTGGCTTTTGGGTTAATTCATACTTTGAGGGCATCAAAACATCACTGCCCCCCCATCTACGTTGATCGCCTGTCCGGTAATGCCCCGCGCGGATTCGCTGGCGAGGAGGAGGGCGACGGCGGCGACTTCGTCGGGTTCGATAAGGCGGTTTTGGGGGTTGAGTTTTTCGAGATAACCGCGGGCCTGGTCAGCGGTCATGTTTGTTCGGGTGATCATGTTGGCGATGGCGGAGTCGGTCATGGGGGTGTTCACGTAGCCGGGGCAGATGGCGTTGACGGTGATGTCCGGGGTCAGTTCCACGGCGAGGGCACGGGTCAGGCCGAGGACGCCGTGTTTGCTGGCGGTGTACGCGGCGGTGTATTTCGACCCCACTTTGCTGGCGACGGAGGCGATGTTGATGATCCGCCCCCATTTCTGCCCGATCATCTCCGGGACGAAGGCTTTGGTGACGTAGTACACACCGTTCAGGTTGACGTTGAGGATGTGATGCCAGAGGTCGTCGGAGTGGCCGAGGAATTTGTGGCTCCCCGCAATCCCCGCGTTGTTGATGAGGATGTCCACGCCGCCCCACTGTTCGAGGAGGGCGGCGCGCATCGCGGCGATTTGATCGAGGTTGGTCACATCGCAGGCGAAGGGGAGGGCGGTTCCGCCCATCGCGGTGATCTCGTCGGCGACGGTTTGGGCATCGGCGAGGGTGCGGGAGGTGAGGGCGACGCGTGCGCCTGCCTGGGCAAAGGCGAGGGCAATGGCGCGGCCAATGCCTTTACTGCCGCCGGTGATGAGGGTGCGTTTGTGGGAGAGGGGAGATGTTTCATTCATAGATATTTTTAACGCAAAGTTCGCAAAGGAAGAACACTAAGAGCGCAAAGAAGAAAGTTTGGGATTAGTCAAAATATGTTATCCCTGGAATAGTTATAGCAATCCAAAAATATTCGCTATTCGATTCAACAATAGGGTGTGTGCTATTTACGATTTCCCAGGCAAATAACAGATCGTTTGAAGAGATTTCGCGCACTAATTCAGGAGAGAGAGTATAGCCAAATTGATCGTCTGGCCAAACATATTGTGGAATTAAGCCCTTTGGTAAGCTTGTTTCATCCAATAGGATCGCATGTAAAGTTGCACGTTCCGGGCTGTACTCTTCTGCAGTGACTCCGGCCCCTTGTTTTAAGAGATTTACAAGGGCAAAAACCTCTTCATTTTCTCGATCAATTAATTCACTACGCGCAACATCCAGCAAATCTATATCGAGATGGTCAAAAGCATAATCCTTGTTATTGAACAATTCATATCCCTTAAAGAAATCAGCCTCGATAAAATCCACGATTATTTGCTCCATTTCATCATGCGAAAGATACCCTTCATAAACTTTTCTTCCTCCGATAGCCAGATGCTCGACCCAAACAATCCGGCCATCTCCCCAGACTCGAAAGTCTGGGATGTAGTTGTAATCAATTTCTTGATACATTGGTACAACGCTAATGATTAATGCATCAGGGGATTGATCCCATCTTGGTTCCGGAGACCAGAAAAACAAAGAATAAAAACACCCAGGTATCACCACCAAGAGAAAAACTATAGATAACGCGACGAGTGTTTTTCGCATCATGTTGACATTACACACAAATCCGCCCGGCCACCTGCCAGGATGGTATTCACCTCCCCACTTGTGGTCAAATGCCCTCCGAGCAAGATGGGGAGACAGGTAGCGTGGCGGAGGCGTTCGGCGTGGGGGGTGAGGTAGCCGGAGGCGTAGAGGGAGTCGTCATCGGGGACGGTTTGCCCGGCGAGGGGTTGGAGGAGGTCGAGGTGGGGGTGGAAGGCGCGGGCGATTTCGAGGGAGTCTTCGAGAATGAGGCCGCCTTTCGCCCAGTCGTCTACGTTGAGGGCGATGGCGAGTGGCTTATCCCACACGGCACGGACGGCAGTGAGGATTTGGAGGGGGTAGCGGAGGCGGTTTTCCAACGTTCCACCGTATTCGTCGGGGCGGTGGTTGGTGAGGGGGGAGAGGAAACTGGCGAGGAGGTAGCCATGCGCCATGTGGAGTTGCAGGAGGTCGAATCCGGCTTGATGGGCGAGGCGGGCGGCGCGGACGAAGGATTCGCAGACGGCGGCGAGGTCGTCGGGGGTCATTGCGCGGGGGGTGGGGCTGTGGCGGTGATAGGGCAGGGGGGAGGGGGCGAGGAGCGGCCAGGGATCGCGGATCGGGCGGTCTATCCCCGCGCGAGCCGGGTGGACGGCGCCGCGGCGTCCCGCGTGGTTGAGGAGGATGCCTGTTTTTTGTCCCCGCGCGTGGGCGGCATCCACGAACGTTATCCACGTTGCGAGGTGGATTTCATCGTACAGGCAGGGATCGTCGGGAGTGATCCGCCCTTCGGGGCTGACGGCGACGGGGGGAGTGAGGAGGAGGCCTGCGCCGGAAGCGGGGTTGCGGGAGGCGAGGCGGTTGGGGAACATGACACCGCGCAAGGGGAAGGGGGTG
The DNA here is from genome assembly GCA_013359445.1 of Anaerolineales bacterium. Classification (GTDB taxonomy): domain Bacteria; phylum Chloroflexota; class Anaerolineae; order Anaerolineales; family JABWBV01; genus JABWBV01. Next base: position 38,923 of record JABWBV010000001.1, read on the forward strand.
TGGAGGGGTGGGGGGGCGGCGGAATTTCCGGCGGAATTTCCGGCAAAGGTGCGGTCAACGGTTTCGACGTATTGAGGGTCGCGGGTGCGGAGGTTGTCGTAGTGGATACGCCCGGAGCGGGTGAGGAGTTGGAAGGCGAAGGGTTGGGGGGCAAGATTCGTGTAGCGTTTGAGGGTTTCAAAATAACGCTGGCTGACGAGGGCGGCGGCTTGCAGGGATTCGGCGCGGGGACGGCGTTCGCTTTCGTAGACGCGGAGGGCGGTGTTGACGTTGGGGGCGGTTTCGAGGGCTTGTGCGAGGGCGATAGCGGCGTCCATGGCGAGTTTGGTGCCTGATCCGATGGAGAAGTGGGCGGTGTGGGCGGCGTCGCCGAGGAGGACGAGCGGGGTGCCTTCAATCGTGTGCCGCCATTTTTTGCAGACGACGTGGACGAAGTTGACCCAGAGGGAGCGGTTGGAGAGGAGGCGCGCTTTGCCGAGAAAGTCGGAGAAGAGATTTTGGCAGTAGGCGATGGAGTCGGCCTCGGTCGCTTTGTCCAGTCCGGCGCGTCGCCACACGTCTTCGGCACATTCGACGATGAAGGTGCTGGTGGTGCCGTCGAAGGGGTAGGCATGGACTTGAAAGAGGCCGTGTTCGTTTTCTTTGAAGAGGAAGGTGAAGGCGTCGAGCAGGCGGTCGGTGCCGAACCAGATATATTTGGTCTGGCCAAGGGTGAGGGTGGGTTGGAAGACGTCGGTGAACTGTTTGCGGACGGCGGAGTTGACCCCGTCGGCGGCGATGATCAGGTCGTAGTCGGCGGGCTGGACGGGGAAGGGGGTGACGCCGGGGGTGTAGGTGCGGACGGTGGAGATGGTGTTGAGGAGGGTTTCGGGGGAGGTTGGTTGGTTTGTTGGTGGGTTGGTTGGTTGAGGGGGGAGGATGGCCTCGTGTTCGAAGGTCATTTGGATGCCGAGTTCGCGGCAACGATCCTGCAGGATTTGGAGCAAGCGGCGGCGGGACATGCCCGCGAAGTCGTGGCCGTCGGCGCGGATGATTTCGCCTTTGTAGTGGATGTCTATCGCCGTCCAGGTGACGAATTCTTTGGTGATACGTTCGTAGGAGGGGAAGTCCGCTTCACGGAAGGTGTTGATGGTGCGGTCGGAGAAGACGACGCCCCAGCCGTAGGTCGCGCCGGCGGGGTTGCGTTCGACGATGTGGATGTCGTGGGCAGGGTTGGCTTTTTTGAGGAGGATGGCGGAGTAGAGGCCACCGGGGCCTCCGCCGAGGATCAATATTTTCATGGGTTCGCCTCCGCCAATGCTTTTTCTAACAAATCACTTGTTTTCAAGCGGATTGCCCAAGTTTGCAAATACGCTAAATCCAAATTCCCGCGTTGGATCTTCATCACGTTGATAACATCACGCCATTGACGTTCGGACACTTCCCCACCCATTCGATACCAGTTGAATTTCGCAAGAATGTTATCTTCTGCGCTGGAAAAATAAGCTGTGCGAACAGGTTCATCCGCTAACGTTTGTTGAATACGCCGCTCGAATTGTGTCTGATCAAAAGGGCGTTGTTGGTTCGTGAAAATATCCACCTTAAACATGGTTTCACGGTGAATGATATTGAAACTGCTACGTCGAACAATTGCCTCTTTGATCATTTCATCATCCACATAAAAGGTGTTTTCGAGGGCGGAAACGAAACTTTCTACATGCGCCAACTGAATATCTGCGATGATGTCCACATCCATCGTTGCCCGCGCCACGCCATGAATAGCGGTTGCCAATGAACCGCCGATGAAATAGGGGATGTTTAAGCGTTCAAACACATCCGACACTTGTAAGGTGACTTCGATAGGTTCAGGCAACATGGGTATTTTCCTCCACAATCAGTGGGCCATACACTTTTTCGGCTAACTCTTCCCCTAATAAAAGCCCTGCCAGTCTGCGGTTGATTTCGCTTTCTGAGGCTTGGGGGTGTCTAGCCTTTATGCCGCGTAAAGCCAACAGTTTTGCTGTTTGTACCATTTGTGCCCACATATCAGCTTTTTTCCAGGACGGAGCGTTTCGGAGCAGGTCGAGTTGGAGTTGTTCGATTTGGGGGGAGGTGTCGGTTAGCATATTTTATTAGAGGAGAATGGCGGGATACACGCCGCTAAGGGTGAGGTTTTTTATAAGGAGACGATGATTAAAATGGTATTTCCTCTGGATTAATATATTTGTCAAAAAATTCTGGATCAAACCCCTTTACTTTTTCGATCTCTTTTAAAATCAAATCTTGCCACTCACTAGGAAATTCATATCGCTCTAAAAATTTATCACGCAGTACGACAGCCCCCAAAGAGTCTGAAACAGCCTTGACTATCGCTTCAGTAATTGACTCTCTCCAGTATTCGCTCCAAAATTTTTCACCGCCAATTGAGTCTATGACTTTAGGTAACGACGAATAAAAATATTTTGCAACATAATTTTGTTCTTCTTGAGTTTTTTGGAGTTTATCTAAGAAAGTTTTGCAGAGCTCATACTTTAGAGAAAAATATCTTAAAAACCGAATTCCCCATGTTCCAAATCCGCCTTCTATACATTTTTCACTAAGATTGTCATATCGCCCTGAGGCAATTGATCGAATTAATTTATTCTCAATACGAAGACGTGCTATCTCGTTGATCCGAGGCCAAAGGCGTTCAGGCAGAATTTGCAGAGTTACCCTGATAACTTTATCCTGATTTACAGTTTTTAATTCATCAGAAATAACGGCTAGAAAATCATCAATCTTATCGTCACCAGCTAAACCAATTAGCGCATGGAAAATATATTTGAGATTATCGCCATTACCTGATGTTTTTTTGCGATAAATTGTAATTAAAGCTTCATTGTATTTTTGGGGAGGCACTTCATTTGCCAGCAATTTTGCATACCTATCTGATGCAACGAAATCCGGATCAAAAACCCGATTGCACCAATCATCTAAGGTAAATGGTTCTTTTGCCTGACCGATTATTCCAATAATATAATTCACAAAAAGTATGATCGCATCGGCTGTATCTTTTTCGTCTTCATACTGTTCATGACTACGAGGATTCCTAATCCCCTGATAAAGCCCTCGTAGAATTTGTTCTAATCCTTTCTGTTCATTTTTTTCAGTTTCAGTTTGGAATTTATTTATTCTCAAACGCGGACTGTCACCTCCCAATGCCTGTCCAACTAAGGGAATTCCATCTCCATCCACATTTGCCCTTTCTCTCAAGAGATTGCTCAAATAGTGAATTGCCTCTAAAACGGCACTACTATAAATTTCCGACTCATAGGGTTTAGAAATGGCTTGCCATAAATCTGATCTAATTTCGGGTCTAAGATTCATAATTCTCCTCTGTTACTTACTATTCAAAATCCATCGATTTAGCCTTTCCCGCCGCGATTTCTTCACCTTCGTTTTGGTCTGCTTTTGTGATTTGGTTTCGGGTGTGTTTAATCAACACGTCCCTGTCCAGTCTGTCCTCTGTTATTTCTTCAGAGTATTGAGGAAACTGAAACACAGGATTCTGATGCCAGAATTTCCCACGTTCAGCCTTTGAGAAGTCGTACTCGTCTTTTATACTCATCGCAACCCAAAAATAATTTTCAAGGCTCGATCAATTTCCTCTAATTTTTTTGACGACACAACACCTCTCGCTTTCACTAAACGAAACCGATGATCAATCGGGCGAGTCTGCAAACAATCTGCGACAGATTTTTTAGAAAGCCCATTTTCATCCGAAGGATTGAGTGTTACATTTGTGGTGATTTGAGCCTTTCTCTCGCTCCATTCTGTAATCGGGACAACCTGAATTACAGGGACTCGTTCATTGAAGTGATTATTGGTTACGATGACACAAGGGCGAATCTTTCCAGTCTCCGAACCCTTCGTTGGGTCTAAATTGACATCAATGATCATGCCGCGTCGTAATTCTGTCATTCCGGCCACTCCGCAATCGCGCTGTCGGTTAGCTCTTGCAACTCTTCATCCTCTAAATAAAGCGTTGCATAAAGTGCCGCGGACTCAGCTATTTTCTTTTGCTCCACTCTTGCTTGATATTGGGAAATGGCTTCGCGAATTAATTCGCTTTTATCCTTAAATCCCAAGGATTTAAATTGTTCAATAAATGCAATTTGTGCATCATCCAAACTAAATTTTGCCTGTTGCATAACTTCACCTCATTTCAGGTTAGAACCTTGTTTTAGACCCTATTTTACGCCCCTGAATTCGGGCCGTCAATCTCAAGAGATCACCTCGGCCAACCTCTCCACCTGCTCCACCTCCCCCCCCGAAGTCGGAAACAACACCAACTCATCACACCCCGCATCCGCGTACCCCCGCGCAAACGACACAATACTCTGCGGCGTGGTCAACAACCCCTGTGCGATCCGCTCCGCGAACGAACCCGTAAACGCGTAATAATCCCGCAAGTAATTCCGCCCCGCCTCCGCGACCGCCTCCCCGCCCAACGCAAAATACGCCATCCCCACCAGACGGGGTTTGCCGGGACGCCCGTAATCTTCCCACGCCGCCCGCGCCTTCGCGGCCATCCGGGCGAAAATGTGGACGGGGCCACCATTGTGCATGTACCCGTCCGCGTACCGCGCCACCCGCCCAAACGTCACATCCGTCAGCCCGCCGACGATGAGTTCGGGAGGAGTAGAGGTGTGGGGGCCGATATTTTCATTATCCCACTGCGTGCGGAGGTCGAGCAGTTGTTCGGTGAGGCGTTTGCCCCGCGTGTGATAGGGGGTGCCGGTGGCGGAATAATCATCTTCCCGCGCCCCGAGCGCAATCCCAAGCGTGAACCGTCCCCCCGACAGCGCGTGGATGCTGGACGCCGCCTTCCCCAACAACACCGTATTTCGCAGGGGGCCGATGACGATCATCGTCGCCAGCCGGACGCGGTGCGTGATTGCCGCCGCGGCCGCGAGGGTGGTCAGCGGGTCGTAGCTGTCGTACACCACCCGATCCAGCACTGCCACGCTCGAAAACGGCCCCGCGTCCGCGCGGCGCATCCAGTCGAGGAGCGTTTCGCCGGGGAGGTTGGAAACTGTGTTGGGAAGACCGAGACCGATGTCCATGGAATACTCCTGAATTTAGAAACATTTCAACACAAAGGACACAAAGGCACACGAAGGAAACATTAACTAAACCCTTTGTGCCCCTTCGTGTCCTTGGTGGTAAAAATATCCAATTGCAATCGTGTTAGCCGGAAACTCTATTTTATACCGCTTTTTCCTCTGCAAGCTATAATTTCTCAAAAATTCCAAAAATACCGTCTTTCCCCGCATCCTTCGACTGCGCTGGACAGAAAACCATTCAAGACTTAGGTTTTCACCGCTCCGCTCAGGATGCTCTCGTTACACCTCGTTCTACGCTCTACGTTCTACGTTCCCCTATGAAAACCACCCCCCTCCTCACCCCTTCCCAGGCCGCCGCGCTCGTCAAAAATGGCGACACCCTCATGGCGGGCGGCTTTGGCATGACCGGCAACCCTGTCCACCTCCTCCACGCCCTCGCCGAAACCGGCACCCGCGACCTCACCTTCATCGGCAACAACGTCGGCGAACCGGGGCTGGGCGGCGGGCGGATGCTCCGCAACGGGCAAATCCGCAAGGCCATCGGCTCCTTCTTCACCAGCAACCCGGAGGCGGTGCAGGCCGCGCAAGCCGGGCAGATCGAATTTCAACTGCTCCCGCAAGGCTCGTTGGCGGAGGCCATCCGCGCGGGGGGCGCGGGGCTGGGCGGATTCTACACCCCGACCGGGGCGGGCACCGTCCTCGCACAGGGGGAAACCCGCGAAATCAACGGCAAACTGCACGTCTTCGTCCCCGCGCTCCGGGCCAACGTTGCGTTCGTCCGCGCGTGGATGGCCGATACCGCGGGGAATCTCGTCTATCGGATGACGGAACAGAACTTCAACCGCGCGATTGCCACTGCCGCCGACCTCGTCATCGCCGAAGTGGAACACCTCGTCCCCGTCGGTGCCCTTGATCCCAATCAGATTCACACCCCTGGCCTGTACGTGGACTACCTCGTGCAAGCCCACACCACCCCCGAAGAACTCGGCTCCTCCGCCTCAATGGACACCGGAGCCAAAAAAGTAGACGACACCCGGATGAACATCGTCCGCCGCGCGCTCGCCGAACTCAAGCGGGGGGACGTGGTCAACCTGGGCGTCGGCATCCCCACCCTCGTCGCCGACCTGATCACGCCCGAGGACGGAATCATTCTGCACACGGAAAACGGCATGGTCGGGGTTGGGCCATCGCCGGAGGCTGGGGGGGCGATGGATTTTCCGGTCAACGCGGGCAAAATCCCCGTCACCGCGCTCCCCGGCAGTAGTTATTTCGATAGCGCCGATTCCTTTGCCATGATCCGGGGCGGGCATGTGGATGTGGCGATCATGGGCGGCCTGCAAGTGGACGAACGCGCCAACCTGGCGAACTGGGCTGTCCCCGGCAAACCCCTCCTCGGCGTCGGCGGGGCGATGGACCTGGCATCCGGGGCGAAACGGTTGATCATTACGATGACGCACACAGATAATCAGGGCCGCGCCAAGATCGTGCCCGAATGTACGCTCCCGCTCACGGCGCTTGGCGCGGTGAGTCTGGTGATTACGGATTTAGCTGTGTTTGGATTTGTGGAGGGGCGGTTGAGGTTGTTGGAGTTGATGCCAGGGGCGACATTGGAGGAGGTGAGGGAAAAGACGACGGCGAGTTACCAACTACCCCCCGCCCCGAACGGATAGAGCGGGTTTTCAGAATCGTAGGGCACATCCGCTTTTTGATTCCGCACGGCCTCCATGGAAGAGGGGAGTTCAAATGGGAGTTTGCCCTCGGGTTTTGCACGACCAAAGATCACGTCCAACACAGCAACATCGCTGGCGCCGAAGTCGGCGAGCAAAGCTCTTGCGCCTGCGCTGATTTCGGGGATGACGGCGGGACGGTCGAGGTAGAGGACGACGAGGGTGGGGACTTCTGCAAGGAGGGCGAGGATTTCGGCTTTTTCGTCGCCTTTGAAGTCCAGATCGCCGTGGTGGAAGCCGCGGGCGAAGGAGTTTTTCGTCTCGACGGGAGTCCAGGGGGTTTTCAAGCGCAGGAGGGCGAAGTCGGCCTCGGCAGGGGTGGGGACGAGGTCGGCGTATTCGGCGGCGACGGTGGGGTCTACGTTTTTGAGGTAGAGTTTGGGGCGGCCTTGGAGGGGAAGGGTCGCGTGGTCGTTTTTGAGGAGGGTCATTGCCCGTTTTTGGGAATCTGCGCCCGCGGCGACTACGGCGGGGTCGCCCAAGATTTTGGAGACTTGGGTTTCGTCTACGAAGGGGTTGTCGAACAGACCGAGTTGGAATTTCAGCTTGAGCAAACGGCGCACGGATTGGTCCAGGCGTTCTTCGGACAGGCGCCCGGTTTGGATGAGTTCGAGGACGAATTCGGGGTGGCTTTCGCCGCCGAATTGATCTACGCCTGCGTCGAGGACTTTCAGCACCCGTTCGGGTTCGGAGAGATGTTCGACGCCCCACGCCCGCGCGGGCCAGGTGAAATCGGGCGTGCGGAGATCGGTGATCAGCCCCCAGTCGGTGCACACGACGCCATCAAACTTGTATTTTTCCCGGAGCAGGGTGGTGATGATGGTTTTGTTGTATGACATGCCGACGTTTTCGTCGGTTTGATCCATCGGGACGCCGTAGTAGGGCATGATGGCGGCGGTGTTGGCGGCGAAGGCGGCCTCGAAGGGGATTAGGTGGTAGTCGAAGTTGTGGCCGGGGTAGACCTGGCCTTTGTGGAATTCAAAGTGGGAGTCGAGGCCTTCGTTTTGCGGGCCGCCACCGGGGAAGTGTTTGGTCATGCAGGCGACGCTGTGCGAGCCGAGGGTTTCGCCTTGAAAGCCTTCGATGTAGGCGGTGGTGAGTTTGGCGGTGAGGTGGGCGTCTTCGCTGAACGTGCCGCTGATGCGGGGCCAGCGGGGTTCGGTGGCGAGGTCAATCTGCGGGTGCAGGGCGACACGGATGCCGACGGCGAGGTATTCGCGCCGGACGAGATCGGCGAATTGTTTGACGAGGGCAGGGTCGCCAATGGCGGCAAAGCCAGGGGTTTCGCACCACTGGGAGAATTCGGTGGCGGCCATGGCGAAGATGTTGTGGGTGAAGTGGTTGCGCGGGTCGGAGGCGATGGTGATGGGGATGCCGAGACGGGTCTGTTCGGCGTAGCGTTGGAGGTGGTTGTGCCAGGTGGCAACGGCTTGCGCGCTGGGAATTCCCCAGAGGTTGAAGTGGTTCATTTTCTGGGCGTCAATCTGGTGAACGGCAACGCGGCCAAAACCGGGCGCGCCCGGTTGCTCTTCGATGGTGCCATCGGCGTTGACGACGGAGCCGTTGATGAAGAGTAGGCCAGCTTTTTCTTCGAGAGTCATCTGGCGGAGGAGGTCTTCGACGCGGGCGTCAATGGGTTGGCGCGGGTCTTCGTAAATGTCGAGCTTGCCGTTTTTGTTGAGGTCGCGGTAGGGGGTACCGTTTTCGGTTTGGAGGAGGGAGGTGTGGGTGAGGAGGGTTTCGTGAGCGGTGGGCATGGGGGACTCCGGGGAGGGGAAATCAGATTCTATAAGTGTATTGCATCTGGACTTAGGGGGTGTAAAAGGATAAGGCCGCGTTTTCTGCTCGCCCCGGATTGCCAAATCCGGGCCTCCCTCCCGGCCGGATTGTCGGCAAGGTGCCGCGCAATCCCGCCGGAGCGATCTACGAAATTATTCTTTTACAAGCCCTTAGCATAATAATCGTTTTATGGTTGGTACTTGCGGGTTTTTCAGATGTGTTTTCTTGGTTTAGGAGGTTACGAAGGAAGATCGTGCCATCTGCCAAGCCCGGTTTCATTGATCTTTTTAAGGGTTCCTACATTCAATTTTCCTGTTCGATTTAACGTGATTTCTGGTTCTTGAAAATCCTTTTGCGTACTTTCTCGCCCAATTGCTAACGCAGAGGCTTCAAAGCCTAGTAGTAACACCGGAACATCCTTATCCATGGCTCCCCGTACTTTTAAATCCCAAACCACTTGCTCAAAAGAACCAATCCCAGAAGAAAGATGAGGAAGCATGGAACTCATGGGGCAAACTTCGATCCCGCAATCTATCACGCCCAGGTTTCTGAAGATCACCATTTTGGCGACGATGTCGTAAGTCAGGAAAGCATATTTGCCAATTTGGATTTCAACGCCTAATTTTTCCTTAACGAAATCCATTTCTCGATACCCATCCCGATTTGGATCATGGGTTTGAATGCGAGGTTTCAGGTCCCATTCACGATTGTAAAAGTGAAAATCAAACAGGGCATTAAGGTGGGGTGGGCTATAAAAATGGGTCGCCCCAATGCGTTTAAGCTTATGGGCCTCTCTGCCTTCAGGTTTTTTCAAACGACAACTTTCGGCATCAATTTGCGAAATAATTTCTTCCACTTCTTTGAGTAAGTGGGGATAATGCGCTTGAATGTATTCTTCACCACCGTTGAAAGAGTATCTACCTGCAATGATCATGGTGTGTTATCCTCGCCTTCCAATAACCAACCTGGTTTAATTTGCAGAGCTTTTGCGAGCTTGACCACCTCAATATCTGTCACTTGCCGAATCCCTGACTCAATTTTTGCTACTCCCCCCCGATCAATTTGCCAATCCAATAATTGAAGTTGGGTCGCCAACTCAATTTGGGTAAGTTTCGGTTTTCGTAAACTTCTTGCCAGGCGGACGCGGTTGCCAACAATGTTCTGCATGGGGATCATTTTAGTAGAAACGCAATCAGATTTTGTTCCGCTGGCGGATCATGTGTGTGGTAAAATTCTTTCGTTATGAACATTCGTGAACAATTAAAACTATTCGCTTTTGAAGAAGAAAAACAGGCTTCTGTGATCGCATCTGAGTATTCCCCTTCTGCTCCTGTGACCTTATTTCACGGAGATCGCCTGGATTTGCTCGCGCAAATCAAAAAGTCGGGGGACAAGGCCGAATTGATCGTGACTTCCCCTCCCTATAACATCGGGAAAGAGTACGAAGCAACCAAGTCTCTCGATGAATACATTGAAGATCAAAAGAAAACCATCGCGGCAAGTGTAGAGATTCTTAGCGATACAGGGAGTATCTGCTGGCAAGTCGGGCACTACATTGAAGGTTCGGGAAAAACCAAAGAAGCCTTTCCGCTGGATTTGGTGCTGTATCCGGTGTTCAAAAGTTTTGGGTTGAAACTCAAAAACCGCATCATGTGGTATTTTGGGCATGGTCTCCATGAAAACGTGCGCTTTTCAGGGCGGCACGAGACCATTCTCTGGTTCACGAAAGATGTGAATAACTACACCTTTAATCTCGATCCCATTCGTATCCCCCAAAAATATCCGGGGAAACGCCACTATCGCGGCAATCGTGTTGGAGAAATCTCCGGCAACCCCATGGGAAAAAATCCCACCGATGTTTGGGATATGCCCAATGTGAAATCCAACCACATTGAAAAAACCGACCATCCCTGCCAGTTTCCGGTGGCCCTGGTCGAACGGTTGGTACTCAGTCTGACGAATGAGGGGGATTTGGTGGTAGACCCTTATTTGGGGGCTGGCACTGCCGCGGCCGCGGCAGTACTTCATAACCGCAGAGCTGCAGGGGCGGATATTTTTTATGAGTATCTCGAAATTGCGAAAGAACGGGTGATTAAAGCATCGCTTGGGGAACTGAAAACTCGTCCGCTCGACAAGCCCGTTTATGAGCCAAATGGGAATTCAAAATTGACGCAAATACCGGAAGAATGGAAGAAATAGAAACCCGCCCTCGGAAATTTCCGAGGGCGGGTTTCTATTCAAAGTCTGACTGAAAACGTTCAGGATTTTTTATGCCAAATTTTTAGCAACTAAATGGATTGTTTATTAATCCAATGGGCAAATCCTGAGATCTTCATACTTTGCTTGTAGCCCTTCGGTAGAATCAGTATAAACACCTGATCGTATGGAAATGATGCCACTTTCAAGTTCCTTGGGTAAATCAATATTTACTACAAATTCATTATTAACAAATACCAAAAGAATTTTTTCTATCGCAAATATCTCAATATCGTTATATTCATTAAATTCTATTGCCAGATTTGGTATTTCCGCAAAATGAGACCAATCATTAACATCATTTCCTTCTACATCATATTCATTTAAGTCCACATACAAATACCTATCCTCTGTAAATGTGATCGCAATAGCCGATTTTCCTATATTATCCCTAATATAAAACCTAAAGCTCCAACCACCATCTTGTTGACCAATCGGGTTAAACAACCTTGCTGAAATTATTAAGTTCAATTCATTTACATCGTAAATTCGCTTGATCTCACCACCAGTAATTAATGAGCCACTTTCTGGCCCATAACATAAAGTCCCTTTTGCTTGGAACGCAGTTGCAGTTGCAATGGCAACTTCAGTGGTTGTAGAAGGAGACGGTGTAAGAGTATTAGTTACAATTGGTTTAACCGTTTCACTGGGAGAAGGGGTATCCGTATAAGTTGGGGGAGGAGTTTCTGTACTGATTGGTTCTGGGCTATGTATTATTGTAGGTATTGGTGATGCGGTAGCAATAGGTTGGGACGTAGGGCAATCGCATGTAGTTATGTGGCAGACAAGACTTTCAGGAGATAATCTTCATTCCAGCCTGCTTGTAACCGCTTGGCTTTGATGCCGCCCTTGG
>JABWBV010000769.1 GCA_013359445.1 Anaerolineales bacterium
CTACCTATCAGGTTCCTATGGAAGTCCCTGAATATCGTCGTTTTGCCTTGTCTACACGTTGGTTGATTTCTGCCGCCAGATCACGCGCGGGGAATTCCTTTTCTCAAAAACTTGCGGCTGAATTAATGGATGCCGCTAATAATACAGGCGCATCGGTTCGTAAACGAGAAGAAACCCATAAAATGGCTGAGGCAAACCGCGCGTTCTCTCATTATCGGATTTAGTAAATTTTATGGCTCGCGAACACCCTCTTGAATTGTTTCGAAATATAGGTATTATCGCGCACATCGATGCGGGGAAAACCACAACAACTGAGCGGATTCTCTTTTATACAGGGAAAACGTATCGGATCGGTTCTGTGGATGATGGCACGACAGTTACAGACTGGATGGAGCAGGAACGTGAACGTGGTATTACCATTGTTTCTGCCGCAATTACCACTTCATGGAAAGGATACCGGATCAATCTGATCGATACCCCAGGCCATATTGATTTTACGGCTGAAGTCCAGCGTTCTTTGCGTGTTTTGGACGGTGGGGTGGTCGTTTTTGATGCGGTCCAGGGTGTTGAGCCACAAAGTGAAACGGTCTGGCGTCAGGCCAATCGATATGGGGTCCCGCGCATTTGTTTTGTAAACAAAATGGACCGTGTAGGGGCCTCCTACGAAAACACGATCAATATGATCCGCCAGCGTTTAGGTGCAAATGCGATTCCTCTTCAATACCCAATTGGCGCGGAATCTGACTTCTCTGGCGCGGTGGATTTAATTACTGAAAAAGCGATCATGTGGCTTGACGATTTGGGCGCTGAACCCAAAGAAGTTGAAATACCTGCGGATTTGATAAACGAAGTTGCCGAATATCGCGAGCGCATGATTGAACAGATTGCAGAAACAGACGATGAATTGACTTTGAAGTATTTAGAAGGGGAAGAAATTTCCGCCGAAGACTTAAAAAGCGCTTTGCGTCGTGCAGTTATCGCTGGTAAGGCTTATCCTGTATTTTGCGGTACCTCCCTTCGGAATAAAGGCGTTCAACCTCTGCTGGATGCTGTCATTGATTATTTGCCTTCTCCCAAAGATGTTCCTCCTGTACGGGCCTTTGACCCGGATGATGAGTCCATCGAGATTTTCCGTCACCCTGATGACAAAGAGCCATTAAGCGCTTTAGTTTTCAAAATTGTGACCGATCCCTATGTAGGACGACTTGCTTATTTCCGCGTTTATTCGGGTGCTGTCGTCAAGGGGTCGAAATTATTAAACTCGACCATTGGAGAAACCGAACGTGTTGGACGGTTGATTCGCATGTATGCCGATCACCGTGAAGATATTGACGAAGTGTTTGCAGGGGATATTGGGGCCATTTTGAGCCTCAAACGCACTTTTACAGGCCACACCTTAACTGACCCGGCCAAACCCGTTGTTTTAGAGAGCATTTCCTTCCCCGATCCGGTCATTTCGGTGGCTATCGAGCCGAAAACCAAAATTGATCAAGATAAAATGTCGGAAGCTCTGCAAAAATTAGCAGAAGAGGACCCCACTTTTCGGGTTAATGTAGACGAAAGTACGAATCAAACCGTTATTGCCGGGATGGGCGAATTACATCTCGAAGTATTGGTTGATCGGATGAAACGTGAATTTAAGGTTCAGGCGAATGTTGGGCGCCCGCGTGTTGCTTATAAAGAGACTATCACCCGCCCAGTGGAACGTGCCGAATTCCGATATATCAAACAGACGGGTGGACGTGGTCAATATGGTCACGTAGTGCTCGAAATTGAGCCTGCTACGCCTGGATCTGGTATTACTTTCGAAAATAAAATTATAGGTGGGGTGGTTCCTAAAGAATATCACTCCGCTGTTGAGAAAGGCGTCCGCGAAGCAACTGGAAATGGCGTTATAGCTGGGTACCCCGTTGTGGATTTGAATGTCCGATTTTATGATGGCTCTTTCCATGAGGTTGACTCTAGTGAAATGGCTTTCAAATTAGCGGCTTCAATGGCTCTTAAAGAAGGTTTACAACGCGGTGCCCCCGTTCTCCTTGAACCTGTGATGAAAGTTGAAGTTGTTGTCCCAGAAGAATTTCTGGGAGATATTATTGGACAGCTAAATTCTCGCCGTGGTGAAATTGTAGGTATGGAACCTCGCCCCGGTAATGCACAAGCTGTGAATGCGATGGTTCCTTTAGCAGAAATGTTTGGGTATGCTACCAATTTGCGTTCTGCTACCCAAGGACGTGGCGTGTTCACAATGGAATTCAGCCGTTATACTGAAGTTGACAAAAAGTCTGCTGAAGCAGTAGTTCGTGCTGGATAATTAATTTTTTCACTAACGGAGCACAAAAACATGGCCAAGAGCACCTTTGAGCGGACCAAACCGCACCTGAACGTAGGGACGATGGGACACATCGATCATGGGAAAACGACGCTAACC
>JABWBV010000770.1 GCA_013359445.1 Anaerolineales bacterium
CTACTGGTGGGGATCGGCCTGGCGCGTCTCTGGCCGCTTTTGATCGCCCCTGCTACGGGCGCTGAAGTGACGCTGGAGGAGGAGAGCAATCGGTGGGAAGAAAGAACAGCGTTATCTTTTGCCCGCGCAGGACAGGCCACAGCCGTGATAGGCGAGCAGGTCATCTTAATTGGCGGAGAAACCGCGGATGGGATAATAGCAACCACGGAAAGCTACGACGTCAAGGCCAATCTTTGGACGATGCTTTCGGACAAACCTACCGCCGTGTCCGAGGTTCAGGCTACGGTGCTTGGAGGCAAAATTTATGTTCCGGGTGGCAAAACTGCAACGGGTGAGATTACGGATATTTTAGAAATATTCGATCCCAGTCAAAATGTTTGGACAGAAGGGCCTGCCCTGCCAGTAAAATTAAGTGCTTATGGGTTGGTTTCGTTTGAAGGGAAACTGTATTTGTTTGGCGGATGGGATGGAGAAAAATATACCGATTTCGTGCTTACATATAGCCCAGACCTGGAACAATGGGCGGAGGTGGCGCAACTTCCTTCCCCACGGGGATTTGTCAGCGCGGTCGTTGTCACCGACCGGATTTATATCCTGGGGGGCTATAACGGGAAAGAGCCGTTGGAGAGTAATTTGATTTTTCTCCCAGGGCGGGCAAACGGAACCTCACCGTGGGACAATGCGGCGCCTTTACCGGGTGGACGATATGCGATGGGGGTGGCATTTATCGGAGATCGAATTTATGTAATGGGGGGAATACAAGAAAATGGAAAACCTGCCCCTCAATTGATTTTTCTTCCTGCAAACGACGGTTGGATTGTACGTTCCGACCCAAACGGGGAAGTGCCTCCCACCTGGTCACACTTCGGAGTAGCTGTCGTGGGTGCAAGTGTTTACGCACTAGGGGGTATTCTGGATAGTCAACCAACTAACCAGAACATCGCATTTCAGGCGATTTATACCGTCCCACTTCCACTTATTATTAAGTGAGATACGGTTTTTTGATCATTTAGTATTTAGGCCACATTACCAGCCGAAAAATGTGCCCAGGGGGTTGCACCAGGCAAAGAATATCTTTAGAGTTTGGGTTAGACTCTCAAAGATCAATTGTAGATTCGTAGTGGTGGTTTCAACCGCTCAAGACCTGAAATCGTCACTACAAACTGAATTTTCAGATTTGACGGACTAGCATTTTCAGACGCCTAACTAAGGAACTGTAAAAGTATAAGTCCGCGTTTTCCGCTCGCCCCGGATTGCCAAATCCGGGCCTCCCTCCTGGCGGGATTTGGCAATCCCGCCGGAGCGATCTACGAAATTATTCTTTTACAAGCCCTAAGCACATAAAAAGTACCCAAATAAAAAAGCGGAGACCTTACGGTCTCCGCTTTTATCAACTTCCTAAATTAGGATTAGGGAACGGGCATGGCGTTGTAGTCTTCGCCAGCGAGGGTGGTACAAGCGGAGCCATTGTTCGCGGTACAGGTGTTGACACGAGCAATTGCAACCAGTTGGCTACCAGCGGGGCCGGTGATGATGACGCTACCACCAAAGGTGTTGTCATCATAGTAACCGAATTCGGTCAGGCCAGCGTTGGAGGCATTGGAGTTGGCTTTTGCGCCAGCGGCGATGGAGGCAATGGTGTGGGTACCGACAACAACACCGTTTTTGTCCAAGTATTCAACGGTGACATCGGAGACATCAGAGCCACCAACGTTCTGGATAGCGATGAAGACACGTTGGCGGGTTCCACCAAGGTAGGTCGCATCAGCGGTGTAGCGAACGTAGGGCAGGGCCAGTTCTTCGTAACCGGCCTTGACGTAGAAGTTCCTTGTCTTGTCATACCGCGACGTCGAAGAAGTCTCCGCTATCACCAACGTGCCGCCTTTCGAACGGATCAGTTCTTCGGCATGGGCGTTCAGTGCTCTGCCAATTCCTTTCCCTTGCACTGAAGGCTTCGTTGCAATCCAGTACAAATCAAACGTCGAAGTCGTAGCGGGCGTCGGCCCGATACAATAGTAACCGAGCACTTCACCGTCATCGTACACGCGAATGATGTAGTCTTTCTGATCGGGATTATCCAACACGGCGTGCATGAGTTCGAGGGCAATGTCAATCTCATCCCCATTGAACACTTCTGTTTCAGTCAGAAGTTGGCGAAGAGGTTGGATGTCAGTCGGTTGCAATGGGCGGATCGCTGCTTCGGCGAGTCGATGCGCAGACTTGACTGTTGCTGTCGGATTGTTACTGGGCGCGTTCAAGTGCTATCTCGACAATCTTGCCGACAATCTGATGGAAGGAGAGGCCGTACACCCTCGCCGACCGGGCAAAACCCGCGTCGTCCGAAATGTCGGGGTTCGGATTCACCTCTAAAACATAGGGGACGCCGTCAGTTGTAAGGCGGAAGTCCACGCGGGCATAGTCGCGACAG
>JABWBV010000139.1 GCA_013359445.1 Anaerolineales bacterium
ATGGTATATGCACCGAGGAAAGTGCCCACGCTAAAAATGCTGACGGCGATGGCCACGATCATCATCGCCATCCGCCCGCGTGCGGCCTGCAAATCCCGAATGATTTTTTTCCAGCGCGGGCTGTTCATCGGCTTCCTCCATTCGTTCCTTTCACGATCTTCCCATCTGCTAAGGCAATCGAGCGTGTGAAGAAGCGGGAGAGATCGCGTTCGTGTGTCACCATCAATACAGTCTTGCCTTCGGCGGCTAGATTAGCAAACAACTGCATGACCGCATCCGATGTGACCGAATCGAGATTCCCTGTGGGTTCATCCGCCACGATCAACGGCGGGTCATTCGCCATCGCCCGCGCAATGGCGGCGCGTTGTTGCTGACCGCCAGAGAGGTCGGCAGGGAGTTTATCGGCTTGTTCGGCGATGCCAACTTTTTCAAGGAGGGAGGTGGCCCGCGCCCGGCGTTCGTTCACAGGGAACGTGTTACAGAAGTCCATCGGCAAGATGATGTTCTCTGCAATTGTCAATGTGGGAAGGAGCTGAAAGAACTGAAACACAATGCCGACGTTTCGACCCCGCCAGGCGGCTAACTGTTCTTGATCCATCGTATGAACAGGTGTCTCAGCGACAAACACTTCGCCTGAGGTCGGCGTGTCAATGCCGGTGATCATGTTGATGAGCGTGGACTTTCCACTCCCCGATTTGCCCACCACGGCCACAAACTCTCCCGCACTGGCTTGCATATCCACTTCTTTGAGCGCCAAGAATTTCCCTGCGGCGACATCATAAGCTTTTGAGACTTTGTTCAACTCGATGAGAGGTCTCTCTGCAACAGGCATCGCCAAGATCCGATGTTTCGTCAGTAATGTTGTTTCCATTTTTGTTCCTTTTCTTTTAGAAGATTTTGTTGTACACTGTATGTGTTTCTGAACACTGTGTTCGGTTATACAAGAGCAAGAAACCCCTGTCAACAACCAATGTTTTGAGATCCGTAAGTTATTGAACACGAGGGAAAGATTTGTTCCGAAACAGGAGTAATTCAAATGCCCCAAAAAGCTAAACCCGAAGACCGCCGCATCCGGCGCACACGCCAATTGCTACAAACTGCCTTGAGTGAATTGATCCTGGAAAAGGGATATGAAAAAGTAACGGTGCAGGATGTGATTGATCGGGCCAATGTGGGACGTTCCACCTTCTACGCTCACTTTGAAAGTCTCGATCATCTCCTCCTTAGCGGCTTTGAACCTCTCCGTGCTCAATTCGAGGACTTTCTCTCAGGTGCGGAGTTTGACAACGAGAGTCCCTGGGCGTTAAGCCTTACGATGTTCCAGCAGGTACAAAAACAACAGGGAGGCTTCATCACCTTGACCCACATCCAGAAATTTCTATATGGCTATCTACTCGAGCACTTGAAATCATCATTGCCGAAGAGAAATAAAAATATTCCGCCTGAATTGCTGGCCCATTACGTCGCCAGCTCGTTCATCGCCCTCATGACCTGGTGGATCGACAACGATTACCCCCTCCCTGCCGAGAAGATGAACGAACTCTTCCGTCAACTCGTGGAACCTGGGACGATGGCGCTCATGATGGGGTAAAGCTTACGCAAGGATGCAGGAGGACTGCCGTCCAGAAAGTGCCCGATCCGCTTCTGAATTCCCCATGCGGGACGGAAAGAACGATACAGGTGAAATAGAAGCGAGGAAAAAAGTCTCTAAATCTCCCGAATTGCAAGCCCAGGTCGGTTCAGTGCGAATGGGGCGCGGGCCGGATTGAAAAAGGGGGTCCTCAGGGCTTCAGACATAATCCCTCATATTCCATTAGGTGCACCCTATTCCTGATAATTAAGAAAGCCCTAAAAACCAGCCAGAAAACGGGCTGCATCCTGAATCCAGTGAAAAGCCATCGCCGCTTCAAGCCCTCGACGGCGAGCCAGGATCAACGGAGGAAGTCCCCAAAATAGGGCCAGGATAGCCCCCATGCCAAGGGCGACTAGTGGGGCTTGTATGAACAAGTCATCGAAGTGAGAATAATTGTGAATCAACATTGCCAATACTCCGGCCAGCCATACTGCACGTTCGGGCTGGCTGTTTCTTAACCAAAGCCACAACAGTCCCCATAAAGCAAAGCGATAAAGCACTTCTTCAACGATACCTGGCTGGAACGCATCTACCAGCGCGGCGAGCGGATTTTGCCAGTGAATGCTTTGCCCTTGCGTAAATTGCAGGGCGAATACGTTCAAGATCGCCAGCGGAAGACCAATTGCCAGACCCAGAAGCATTTCCTTGCTTACTTTTCTCCAGTCGCCATTTGTCGCGTGGAATTCCACCGGTCCGCCTTGCCGAGAGATGACCAATCCCCCCAAACCCGCGAGGGCCGTGAATGTTCCCCGGAGTACAGCTTGCCCCCAGTGACTTTTCACCCATCCCCAAAAGGGGTATGGCGAAAACAAGGTGGCGAATCCCATCCCAATTCCCACAGCCAGTCCGAGGGCAAGTGCGAGAACCCAGTCCCCCTTGCGAAGGACACGATAATCTTTGTATAGGACAAAACTTGCCCCGATCACCGTTAAAGTGTCGAAAAATTGAAAGGAGTAAGGAAGAGGGACAAAACCTGCCAATAGGGCGCGTCCCCCGAAGATTGTGAGGATGCCCAGGCATAAGCTCAAGAGAGGCAAGGGGGATTTGTGCTGAGCCATGTCCTTATAAGTCCCTGAAATGAATTTCATGGTCTATCTCCCGAATGGGAATATGTGGAGAGTGCTTGCAAAACAAATTTTCCTGGATTGGTGGGGTTTTCAAAGCCTGTCTCAAACAAGGTAGGCTTCCATTCATCGTCATACCAGCAGGCCACCCAACTGATCTCGCGTTGTTCGAGATATTCCATGAAAGGCTCGCCGTATGATTTCTGACTGCCAACCAGGTAGGTTTGTTCGCCACTAGGATCGGCCTCCATCCAGCCCCATTCTGTAATGATCACCGGATACTGTTCGGCAACATTTCCAAACCACTGATCCCACGAATATTTGCTGTGGGCCGGGTAGATATGGGAGGCATAGGCAAGGTTTTTGCCTTCAATAAAACCATCGTTGGAAAAAGAAACTTTCTTTTCAGGCTTTTCATGTGATTATTTTCACTCTTCTTCCAAATTGTCCCAAGACCACCTGCAAAAATACCAATCACCAATCCCAGGGCAATATTCCCTATCGCAGTGCCCAGGACAAATCCCTAAAGTGACTCCTATTCCCATACGGATGGCTGTGCGTCTTCGAGATGCGTTATTGGTTAGTTGATCCATCATATTTCTCCTGTTTGTTTACTGACAAGGTTGCTTTTATTCGACACCGCTTGTTGGATTGCCGCCAAAACATTGGTGCGCTTGTAAATGATCAGCCCAGCCAATATCGTGGACTGCGGCTGACAACATCCAACCGATGCAACTCGAGGTCGTAATGGTGCCAGTCAGAATAATTACGGAGTTCCAGCCTGGTCAGTTGACCAGGAAATTTAGGGCGATTTCCGATCATAATTCCATTGCCCAAATTGATCCTGTAATAAAGGCAAGTACTGTCCCCACGACGAAACCCCCAAGACTTCCACGGGGCGAACCTCTACCTGACGTTTTCCTCCCCGATCCATTTCCCCATACCCCCACCGAAAACCGGCCACTGGCGCGATCATGAAATTGTTCGCCCGAAGAGGCAGGGTCACGAGGAAAGTGTCCGCAATCCATTCCAGTTTGGGCAAGCCGTTGAGATTGTTGCACGGGGCGTCAAAAATTTCTGCGGGGAATCCCATAGCGAAAAACGGGACCCCCAATTCGAGTAGAGTAGGGTGCGTGTCCACGCTCGGAATTACCACGAAGGGTTCCGTTGCATCGACCGTAGCAAACTCTCGCCGCGTCACGATTTGTATCCACGCCGAAGCCGTAGCATACCCTGTTCCCTTGAATTCCCGCACGAATGCGCGCATCGAGGGATAGCCCAAACATAAAGTAACATCAAAGCCATTACCAGTGAGCAAGTCAAACCCCGACTCGGTGATGCTCCGATTTGGGCCATAATGGACTTCCAACACTCCGGGTTTTCGATTCAGCTCAAAAGGGATGGTAGTAATCGTTGCATCCTGCGCTTTCATTTTTTCTCCTCAAACTGGCGTGACTCATACTGTTCCAACCCATACCTATTTTCGAGCATAGTTTTCAAGGCTTGCACAAACCGCGCGGCCGGTGCACCGTCAACCATATCGTGGTCAAGACTAATGGTCATCGATAAAAATTCACGCTTTTCGAGGTTTTTCCCGATGAAAGCCGGCTTTTCTTCTATTCCCCCCACCGTAACTTGAAGGGTATGGTTGGACGCAGGAATTCCCCAACCCCCACCCTGCCCAAACATACCCACCGAGGTTAAGGAAACAGTCCCATTCATGTTCTGCATCCAGCGCGGGGTTTTCAACACCGCGTGCAAAGCTAACCTTCGGATACACGCAGGGAGGAGGACGAATCTGTCAATCCATTTCCCTTCCTGCCCGCTCGCGTGGTTCTGTTGATATGCACGGATTTCCTCGTGAATTTCTCGAAAGGATTTCCTGTTCACAGCGCGAATGATGTGTGGACGAATGATCTTTTGTCCATCTACTTCCACCTCAAACATCGTGTTGACATCGGCATCGTCGAAAACAACGAGATTCCTTCCCCAAGTTCGATAGGTGAGTAGTTGTTTGTGCTGGTCTATGGCACGCCCCAAACAAGCCAGAATGAACGCTGTGAACGAAAGCGTCTCGCCAGTCATAGCTTTGTGAGTGCGAACAATTTGCCGCGCAGCAGTCACATCCACTTCAATCAGGCCGTGGATGAGATGTTTTTGGCGCGCCAGTTGTCCGCCATCCACCATCAGACGGCGGATTTTGGGGAAGGGGATAATTTGATATTCTGACACTATCATGCTCCTAAAATTCTTTGGACGATGTTCACCGCGTTTTTTACGCCATCTTCGGCGCGGATAGCCTGCCCCATGGACTCGGCCCGTAGTTTTATCTTTGGCTTGGTTGTTGCGGTATGAAGGGCTTGTGCCAATTTTCGGGCGGTTAGATGTTTCGCGCGGATGGGTTCCGGGCCAGCTCCAAGCGCCTGGACACGTTTGCCCCAAAAAAGCTGGTCCACGATGAAGGGAACAATTACTGTCGGCTTCCCCGCACGTAACCCTTCCGCCGTTGTCCCCGCGCCCCCATGATGGACGACTGCGGCCACGCGGGGGAACAACCAACCGTGAGGGACAGTGTCCAGAACGAATACGTTTTCCGGGATGTCTTTTATATTCAATGCGCCCCAACCTGTTGCGATGAGACCACGTTGTCCGGTTTGGGCGAGTGCATCCAGGACGAGCGCGGCGAAGTGTTCGGGGTTTTCTCCTGCCATACTCCCAAATCCGATGTAGATGGGTGGCTCTCCTTGAGATAGAAAATCTTCCAGCGCGGATGGGGGGTCCCAGGCGAGGGTTTCAGGGAACCAGTATCCGGTGAGGTGGATGTTTTCCGGCCAATCATTTGGGCGGGGAATTACGGTGGAGCTGTATGCGCTGAGGAGGGGGGCAGTGGTCAGGATGTGACGAAAAGGGGAATTTTTGAAAGGAGATAAACCAAAACGGCGGCGGAATTCGTTCACAAAGGGGCGATACCATTGCCAGATGACTTGCAACATTGCCTCCCCGGAAAGACGATTGAGCGGCTCGCCCATATTTTTTTGCAGGGGC
Organism: Anaerolineales bacterium; assembly: GCA_013359445.1. GTDB lineage: Bacteria > Chloroflexota > Anaerolineae > Anaerolineales > JABWBV01 > JABWBV01. The sequence continues at coordinate 5,743 of JABWBV010000139.1, forward strand.
CATCCCGGCGCGGGGAAGGCTGTGGTGGGGAAGACCGGAGTTGGCTCGACCAGGATCAGGGGGGTGTGACATAGGTCGGCAATGGTTTTGCCGAAAGGAGCGAACACCGCGAGGGTAATCAACACATCCGCCTCGCGGCAAGCTTCCAGGACATCTTCCGCCATCTGGATAGCGATGGGACCCAGCATTTTCCGCATGGCGAAAATGGATTGAAGGGGATTTCCACCGCCTGTTTCCATATATCTGCGCCCGGTTTCACCCGTCATGATTTGTTCTACATCCCCACGCAAGGGATGAACGGGTAAACCGTACGACTGCGCGAAATTGGAAAAGTTTTGGGGAATGGCGAGCCGAACGTTCAACCCCGCGTGTTGCAGGCCCTGTCCCAGAACAAGACAGGGCTGGATGTCTCCACGGGAACCGGCGGCAAAGATGGTGAGGTTCATGACTTTTCCAATGGTTTAAACATGGTGGAGGGAAATAGGCATGGCTGTGGTGCTATCACTTGCCTGCGTTTTGTGGCGAAGCAGATAAATCCCATAGGCAGTGAAGATAGTTGTCAATCCCGCGAGAATGGCGATTTGCCAGGATGAAGAAAGCGTAAACCCTGGTTTTTGAATGAAATTTACGAAATCGGTAAACGTGTGAATAAGGACCAAAGGCCAGAGAATTTCTTTTTTCAGGACAAGTGCCGCAAAAGCAAACCCAATCGCGGTGGCATATCCGATTTGCAGGAAGTTGTCTAGCAAATTCTTCCCGGTCAGGGCGTTTAGCGCATGTGTCAAACCGAAGAGCAGGGCGGTGGTGATCGCTGCTCGCCAGGTGCCGCGTGCCTTGAGCGCGTTGAGCATTAATCCGCGGAATATGCCTTCTTCAACAAACCCGACCATTAGGGTAATCGCGAGAACTTCCGAAACATAAACCGGATCCTTGAACTCAACCCCAGGAATAAAGTTCACAAGCATTGGGAGCAGGGGAACGAGGAAAAACAGGAGGTCTTTGCGATGTTTGGGCGCTCGAAAGCCAATGGGGTGCCATAACTTGTTCGAGGTCAAGATAATGATGACAATGAGCGTTAGCGTGAAGTTAGCCAGCCCGTAGAGGGCTATGTTTGAGAGGTTCAAAAGGTAGGCGAGTGTGCCAGCGAGAAGATAAACAAGAATTACGGTAACTTCCAGGATGGTGACATATCCAAAAGGGTGTCGTTTGTGAAATTGTGTTGGGTTCATTATTTTCTCCTTTCAGGGTTGGGATTTTAGACAGATCGTTTGGAGACAGGCCAGGAGTTCTTCTGCTTGAAGTTGCTTGGAGACGAAGCCATCTACGCCATATGCTTTCGCCCCCGTTTCGTCTTCGGGCTTGACACTGAGGGCGATGAGCTGAGCGCTGGGACAGCACTCGCGTAAGGTGGGGATTAACCGTTGGGGGTGCAATCCTGGCAAATTCCAGTCGAGCAGGATGAGGTCAGGGGGGTGTTGGCAGACCTGGGCCAGTAAACTTTCGGCGGACCGTGCCTCGCCGGTGATCGTCAATTCTGTTTGTTGTTCAAGCAAAAGTCGTAAAGCATCCCGCACATGTCTTTCGCTTTCTGCAAGGAAAATGGTTTTCATGAGCTTCTCCATACATTTGCAGTTTAAGATGAAACCTCCCCGCTTGCATCCGCAGGTCGGGGAGGTTGGTGGCTGGGCGAGGGGAGAGTTTTTGCCCTGGTCACTTGACCAGGTGGTTTTACTAGGCGAGAGGCACAGGTTCAATTTCTGTCTGGCGTGGCACTACTTTTTGCGAAAAAAGCACTTCGGTAACGCCACTTCCCTTTCGGAACATTTCGCGGCGATTCAGCCAGACGATCAGGATGGCCGCGGTGACGAAGAAGACTATGTCCCAGGGTTGAGCGTCAGGAAAGGCCGGATTCATCATTTGGAAGTGGTAGAGCGCGGCGATCAACAGGCTCCCGTGCGAGGCATTGAACAAGGGCGTCAAAATGACCGCAATTGCCACAACCCCGATAAAGTATGGCCCAAAATCCCAGGCACTCTGTGGTGTACCGCTAATCATAAAAGACGGAATGTGCCAAAGTGCCCAAACGGTACCCAGAATCAATCCGGACCAAAATGGGGCAAATTTTCGCTGGAGGAGTGGTTGCATCACGCCGCGCCATCCGAACTCCTCGATGGGGCCAATGAACAAGGATACTGCCATTGCCGGAAATACCTGATACCAGGGAGAAAAGGGGAAGGGTTCGTGGATGGAACCCTTAATCGTTGCCCCTGCATACACGAGCACCGGGATTCCCAGAATGAGGAACAGCCACCATGCCCCAGGGGCGCGCCACAGGGTTAATCGCCGTAGGAATTGGCCCAATCCTTTAAAACCCTCATACCACCAGACCAGAAAGATGCCCGCGATGCCTGGAGAATATGCGGCCAGAATGAATAGAGGGTTGGTCATGGTGATCTCGCCAAAGATGGCAACGATTTGGTCATAAAAAAGGAAGAGGAGTGCAGAAAGGCCCCAAGTCAGTCCAAAGGTGAGGGCCAGGAAAGGAATAATAGTTTTGGTTTTCATATATCTCCTGATGGTTATGATGACTGCAAATTTGGGTTGATCTTAAATCAAAATCTCCCCAGTCACATCAGCGGACTGGGGAGATTTTGGCTGGGCGAGGGGAGAGTTTCTGCCCTGGTCACTTGACCAGGTGGTTTTGCAGGGCAAAGGATACAGCCTCCGTGCGACTGGTCACCCCAAGTTTGGAGAGAATACTGCTTACGTGAAATTTCGCCGTTGAGACACTGACGATCAGATTTTCGGCAATTTGCTGGTTGTTAAGTCCTTGCACCATGAGCGCAAGCACTTCATGTTCCCGGTCGGTTAGATCAATACCGGGTTTTCGGGTTGGCGTGCGGGTGCTTTGAATTAAGACCTGGGCCGCCTCCGGGGCCAGGGTCGGCCTTCCGGCAACTGCCGCACGGATAGCGTGGGCGAGTTCGTCCGCCGACACATCCTTGAGCAGGTATCCAATTGCACCTGCTTGCAATGCCCCTTCCACGAGTTCCTTTTCCTTGAAACTGGTCAGGGCGATCACCTGAATGTCGGGACACTTCTCACGAATTTGACCGGTTGCCGTTGCCCCATCCATGCCGGGCATCACCAAATCCATCAACACCACATCCGGGTGCATTTGTCCACAAAGGTGGACAGCCTGTTCCCCGCTGGAGGCTTCACCCACGAGTTCCAGATCATCATACGCCAGCAAAAAAGCGGTCAAGCCACTGCGGACCACCGCATGATCGTCCACCAACATCACGCGGATGGGGGTTGTTTCAGACATGGATATTCTCCTCATGATTGGAATGCCAAAACAGATGCAGGCGTGTGCCTCCATGAATCTGGCTGAAAATTTCGAGTTGAGCGTTCACGTTACGTACTCTTTCCTGCATGATGTTTAGCCCCAACCCTTCATGGTGATAGGCCTCAGCGTTGAATCCCACTCCATTGTCCTTAATCATCAACTCTGCCGACCCATCCACACAAGTCAACCACACGCTGACCTCAGTCGCTTCTGCATGTTTGGCAATATTGTTGAAGGCTTCCTGCACAACGCGGTAAAACACTTCCTTGATTTCAGGGGGGGGATTTTCAATGCAATTGCGCTCGTACTGAACGGGTAGCCGTGTCCGGACCAGAAAGGCGTTGACTTGATGTCCGATAAGATCGCCCAGATCGGTATCCACGAGCGCGGCGGGACGTAATTCGACGAGCAAGGTCCGCATCTCGGAAAGAGCCCCGCGTGTCAGTTGGCGTAATTCTTCCAGGCGACGGCGACCTTCCTCGGGGTTTCGTTCCCAGATTTTCGGCAATACATCGGCGATCATACTGGATGAGAAAAGCGTTTGAGTAACGGCGTCGTGCAGGTCGCGCGCCAGCCGGTTTCGTTCAGCGGTGATGGCGGCTTTTTCCGCCTGGGCAAAGAGTCGGGCGTTTTCAATCGCAACACTCAGCTGATCAGCGATGGATTGGAATAAGGCAAGTTGTGCCTGGGAGAATTTACTACTCTTCTCTCCGACGATCATCAAGACGCCTAGCTTTTCTCCCCGGATTTGAAGAGGTAACAATGCGCCAGGTTCATACAACCCTTCCGTTGGATCGGGCACGACATTCAGGGCTTCGCCGTGTGCGATGACGTTTTCGCAAACCGGCAGGAGGACGGCTAAATCTTCCGGAGCCAGCGTTTGTCCAGGGTGCAGGGTGTGAGGAATTAACAGGTTTGTTTGTTCATCGCGAAGCAATACACCTGCACGGGAAGCTCCGACAAGCGAGACGATCAGCTCCAACGTTTTTTGAAGGGTTTCCTCTAGATGCAAAGAGCGATTTGCCGCGGCTGAAACATCTAGCAAGACTTGCAATTCTTCCGTACGTTCACGGACACGTTGTTCCAGGTTTTGACGGAGTTGTACCTGATCGGTCACATCAACAGCGACATTCAATATGCCAACGGTTTCAACGCCCTCTGTTAGTGGGGCCAGTACAATATCCCAAAAGGTAACAATGCCCCCCGATTCCAGCCGGACACCATTTTCTCGGACGGTTTTTCCTGCCAAAACTCGTTCAAACATCGGGCGGATCGTTTCTTCGGCACCTGGCAGGTGTTCAAAGTAGCCCCCCCCTGGGGCAAGGGGCACCCCCGACAGCGGGGCATACCGTATTGCAAAGTCTCCCCATGTAGGGTTGTATCGCTGGATTTGAAATTCTCTGTTCAGGATAGCAATTCCCATTGGCATCCGGTCGAAGAGGAGTTCGAGAAGGTTGAATTGTCGTCCCAATTTGGGATCAGGGGTCAAAGCGACAACAGGCTCTTCCCGCGCCTGGCTGGCTGGTTGTAATTCAAACTCACAACAGGGATCTCCCAACGCCTGGCACTGGCGTTCGATGCACACAACATCTCGCCGGTCCGCGATCACGTTGATAAAGCCTACCAAGACTCCAGCAGTGTATGCACATGTCGGGCTTTCTACGTGTTGCCCGTGTTCTCGCATCATCCATCCTTCAAAGGCTTCGTGGGCATGGATTGTTACGCGTCCAGCGGGCCAATCGGCTTTTTGGATCTTATATTCGCCAAACCCCGCAGTTTGATATGCGTGGAGACACGATTCGAAAAGCTGAGCTTGTTCAGGAAATCCATCCGCTTTCCCAAAGGATGCCGCAAACGAAGCCCCACCATTGACCCCTGCTTGCTGGATAACCGTATTCGTCAGACGCACACCGATAAGGGCATCCATTTGACTGCGGATGGCCCAAAAGCCTGCCTTAATTTCGAGCAGGGCCATTCGGGCGTTGCCAAAATACAAGACTCCCGGCGAAACTTCCCGAAGTTCCTTAAGAAGGTAATCCACGCGCTGGGTTTCAATTTGGTTCATAACGACAATTATAATCAGGGAGAGGGTGGATAAGGGTGCAAATCAATTCAAGCCATTTGAATCGTTTATAAAGGTCGGGCAACTATCCAACTGACCAGGTTCAAACTCCTCCCCTGACGGGGAATAATTTTATTTTCAGGAGCTATACTATTTCCATGCAAAAAACGCATGTGGTCGTTGCCGGGGTTGACAATCCCCACATTTCTTCAAGTGGCCTATGCTTTCGTATTCGTAAAACCATGAACTATATCCCTTCCATTCGTAGTGCCAACTGGCTGTACCTCCTTTCCATGTTGTTGATCCTGACGGTAGGCACCTTTCTACAAAAAACATCTTTTCAATGGGGGTTGTTGGGTACAGAATTTTTCCTCATCCTCCTCCCAACGATTCTGTTCCTGCGCGCCAACCGGCTTTCGTTAACTGGAACGTTGTCTCTTCGCTGGCCGGGTTGGGAATTTTATTAGGTCTGAGACTAAACTTGATGTATATCCGCAAATGGAAGTTAACCATGAAACATCTCCCTGTCCTCAAAATCCTCATCCCCCTCATATTTCTCCTTTCCCTGTTTGCCGCCGCCACAGGTCTGTTTTATGATACGCCTGAGGAACCCTATCCCTACGCCCACCATCGCGGCGAAACAGACATGCTCAACGGACATGGGCTGTACTTCTACGATACCGTCAGCACCGCCGCCCAGATACAAGGCAACGACCTGATTGCCCTTATTGTCGGATTGCCCCTTCTCGCGGTCGCCGCGTGGCGGGCCTTCCGTCACTCCCTGCACGGGAGACTGCTCCTGACCGGAACACTGGACTTTTTCCTTTACACTTTCATGTTTTGTCCCTTTTGAACAGGTTGAAGAGTTTCGCTTTGTAAAGTGCAAAGCAAGTATCTGTCCCTTCCGTTTCCATGTAAGCGCCCACACCCACCGCTTCTTGCGAGAGCGATTCCCCCCTGGTCACCCTTCCAGGCTTCTGGAACCTTCCCAAGCCATAACCTATACACAAACGGGTAGGCATATACACAGCGGCCAGGTTGTTCTGGTCTCTCGATCGTTGGTCGGCGACCTGGGTTGTGCTCTAGACCCTATTTGGGTTCTCTCCTCGCTGGAATTACCTTCTACTTGGTCTGTTTCAGCCTGCGATTGGGCCTGATTCCCAAATCCGGGTTGGAACAAGTGCTCATCGAGGAGTTGGTCGATCATCTTTATCAACCGGATAATTTGAACCTTTTACCGGCAGAACTCCACGCCCTGACAGCCAATGCCTAGGAAAGCCTGAAGGCGGACCAGGTCGATCTTCGTACCCGGCTGAATGGGGTGGAGAAGTCTTTGAACAACCTGCGCGAGGATTGAGCAGACAGGGAGTAGTGCCAGGCTCATGACCCGTTTGCGCAAGTTGGAAGCCACAAAAACCGACTTGAAGGGCAAGCTTGAGGTCATTGAAAAGAAAATCCAGGAGCTAGAAGGCAAACACGTGGAGGCGACCATTACGCCGGAGCAAATTGAACTAGCCGTTGAATTGAGGCGCGTACTCCGGAAGGGGGATGTTGTAGAACAGCGAGCGGCCTTATTAGGGCTGGTTGAGAAGATTGCTGTGAGACGCTACGGGCGGATTTTGACTGGGTACATCTGGTTCTATTTGACGGAGGAGGGTGAATTAAAACCGAAAACCCCTTCTTACAAAGGGGTCTCTGAGTAAACAGAATGGCGGTCCCGACAGGGATCGACCTAACTTCAAGTAAATTAGGGGGGACAGAATTTTCGTCAGTCAGACTGTGTCTTCAGAAAGAAACTGAAGGGTGGATTTGGAAGGAACTCATCACTGATTGAGTGACTGAATGGATTTTAGCTGAAGTCTTGTAAGATGACAAGCTTTTGATGCCTGAAATTTCAGGCATGCAAATTAGGGTGAATGTGTTCACAAGTTGGCCAGCTTCTTTTTGTTGAGCGTGGTAAGGGTTCCAGCGAAGTTGCAAATCCAACCAGAAGGTTCCATCGGCGTGAGAAATTCTCCCAAGAGCATAATGCCTGAGTGGGTGGGAATACGAACCATGTTTATAAATTTCAAAAATGACAGTCATTAATTTCAACTTCTTCCGCCCCGGCCTCAGCTCAAGCAAACCAAAGCCGGAATGCTAATTGATCCGGATACAGTGATGGCCTGGAC
>JABWBV010000140.1 GCA_013359445.1 Anaerolineales bacterium
TGGACAAAGCGTATTGGAGGTGCTGCAAATGGCTTTGCAAGGCTCGCCTTTTGTGCCTCCTATCCTTCAGGCTCGGCCAACACCAGCCTGAGCAGTTACAAAAAATGTAAGATAAATGTCACATGGGATGAATATTTCCGCACTTATAATTTTTTTAAACGGCGTTTTCTGAAGGATATTTTTACATTAAGTTGCAACCATTCTTGAACGATTCTTTTTGTGACCATAATGGTGATACCTTGGGGTATTTAGAGAAACTTGTACCAATCAGGTGTTTAATCGGCCTATTTGGGGGGCCGAATTCAAGCGCACAAGCCTGTTTTCTTAATCAAGAATCAGATAGAAAAAGCAGTATTCAAACATGAGTATCTATCAACCTGAACAACTTTTAGAAGTAGTGGTCGAAAAGATTTTTCCTTTTGGTATCTTTGTGCGGTTGCAGGATGGGACGCCTGCTTACATCCGCCGCCGGGAGTTAGCATTGGATCGGGATGTGGATCCCGCACAAATTGTGCAAGAGGGGCAAAAGATTTCGGCCGCGGTGATCTATCCTAAAGACTCAGAAAAACTTCTCGAACTGAGCCGAAGACGGACGTTAACCAATCCATGGACGGCATTTGTCCGGCAATTTGGTGTAGGAGATGCGGTGCGAGGAATCGTGCGGACGGTCACGCCCCGTGGGGTGTATGTCCGTATACAAGCAGGGATAGATGGATATGTTCCTCTGGAAGAGATTGCCCCCTGGAAAATCGACAAACCGAAATTACTTCTCTGGAAAGATGATGCAATTGAAGCCACTATTATTGGGATGGATACAACAAATCAACAACTCATCTTAAGTATTAAATCGAGATTTCAAGAATTCGGACGGGCACTGGATACTTTTGAACGGATGGCATCCTATCTCGAATCTAGTTCCAACCTGACATCTGAAGCCAAGTCCAATGGCGGGCAAATTTCTCCCGAATTATTGAACCAGTTCGAGCCGTTTCTGGTGGTCGACGATCAGGAAGAGGTGCGTATCTCGCTGGCCAACTGGCTGGAAGACCTGGGGCTGGAGGTTTCTCAGGCGGCCTCCTTGGCAGAGGCAAAAGCCTATCTTGACGCAAGAACCTATCAGGTCGTTTTTGTGGACATCAATTTAGGGGATGCGGATGGGCTGGAATTGGTTCACACCTTATTTAAGTACGGAAAAAGGCCTGAAGTTTGTGTAATGAGTTCTTTAGAATGTTTGCACAAACGAGAGAATGAAATCAAGCGTGCGGGTGTTGCCCATGTTTTTTCCAAACCGCTGGACATAGACGAAATTGAATTTTTTTTACTGGAGATGGTTTTTCAGAAATTACCTTTTCATCCAATTCCAGACGCACCCCAAGTCCCGCCAAAAGACACAAAAATTAACGCACCTTTCCGAGAATTACAAGGGCTAGATCAACTCGCTGGGGATCCACTGATCCGCCTGAAAACTGTTTTAGCGCACCTGACAGAATCTTTACGTGCGTCTTTAGGAATTGTATTCTCGATGGATGATTTGTCTGGCGCAATCACAATCCTGGCTCATACAGGCTCGTTGACTGTTCAAACTGAAACCATTTACCAACTTGGCGACAGTCCAGTCAAAGATGTCATGATAAAAAACCAATCTATTTTTGAAACACAAATGAGCGAAACTGTCCGTGGCCGGTTTCGCAAATTGCTCGATCTGGTCTCATTCGAGTCATGCATTGGTGCCCCGATTCATGTCCGTAGTGAGGAACGATACGCCGTCTTCTTTTTCCACCAAGAACCAGGTGCATTCTCTAGGTTTCGGCTGCGCGACGCCCAGGCTGGGACATGGTTATTGGCCGCCTTATTGGAAGAAAAAACCCTCAACCAACGGCTCAATGCCTTACACCCCATCTTGGTAAGTGGGCAACTGGCCGCCAGTTTTGGACATGAGGTCTCTAATAAAATGATTGGCATTGAGTTGAAAGCCCGAAAACTTGCTACCCCTAGGGATGGACAGACTCAACTGGAAACCGAAATAGCCGATTTGCTCAAAGCTATTTTAGATTTAAAGGAATTGGTGGGTGGGTTCCAGGAACTCATGTGGCGTCCAGAAACCCATGAGTTTTTTGATATTAACACCTGTGTGAATTTGGCCAAAAATATTCTGAAACCGGTGATGCGAAAAGATAAAGTGAAATTTGACACTCATCTGATTGCAGATTTACCCCGCGTGTATGGGAATCGAAATGCCTTGCATCAGGTCTTCCTGAATTTAATGCTGAACGCGATTCAACAAATGAATCTCCTACAAAAACAATTTGAGTGGGATGGGCACAAACATCTGGAAATTCGCACGAGTTTGAGTCGGAGCGGGGATCAAATTTACGTTCAATTTCGCGATACAGGCCCTGGCATTCATAAACGGTTATGGGAGAAAATTTTTGCCCCGGGCTTTTCTACCCGAGGCGGGAGTGGCCTGGGGTTGTACATTGCTCGCAGTATTCTGAACTCGTTTGGTGGAAGTATCCAGGTGGAAGAGAGCGTAATTCCCCTGGGAACGACATTTCGGATAGAACTCCCTGTGATTCGAGAAGGAAATGAACCATGAATAAGGAATCCTTGCATCTGCTTTTGGTAGACGATGAAAACAGCTTGCGTGAGCCATTAGCGGATTATCTTCACGACCATTATGGTTATCTCGTTACTCAAGCGAAAAATGGAAACGAGGCGCTCGAAATCATCGCGCGCGATCATGGACAATTTGATGTTGCCCTTCTTGATCAGGTTTTGGATGAAGGCCCCGGAGGGTTGGACCTGCTCAAACATCTCAAAACTGTATATCCCCATATTGAAGTCATTCTTTTTACTGGCTGGGGGATGGCACATGGCTTAGAGGCTTTACAAGCAGGGGCGTTTCGTTATCTGGCCAAACCATTTAATCCCGAAGAGTTAGGAATTTTAATCCGACATGCCGCAGAATACCACGCCTTGATTGGAACGGCTCACGAAAAAAAAATCCTTGAACAATTGATGGCTATCAGTGCGGCGATGTTGAGTAATCAAAACGTCCAAATGATCTTGGAGCGGATCCTCAAGGGGATTAAGGCTGTAGGTTTCGACAGGGTGCGGTTATATCTACTCTCGGAAGATGGACAAGAAATGGTTGGTACCGCCCATTTGGGCATGGATGAAGCCTTTCTTGGTTTTAGATGGTTGGTGCAAAATGATCCATATATGCAAATGGTCAGCCAGACCCTTCGCCCCCAGCGCTTTGTTCGAGAAGAGAATCAGCCGCTCCCCTTTGAAAAAGAACTCAGTAAACAGGGCGTAGATGAATGGTTGTGTGTGCCTCTTTTAGCGGAAGGAAAAATTATTGGCAAGGTCTCTGCAGATAATAAATTTAGCAAGAAAGCCATCCAAAATGGGGAAATCGACTTGGCGGCGTTGTTTGCTTCACAGGCGGCAATGGCTCTCCAGAACGCACTCCTTTATCAGGATACCAAACAAAGAGCGGATGAACTGGAAACCCTACGGCAGACCTCCCTGGCGATTACCTCCAATTTAGATCAGGAACAGCTTTTGACCACTATAATCCAACAGGCTGTGCAATTGCTTCACGCCAAAAGTGGGGGGATTTATGAATACGATGCCCAAAAAGAGGAACTCACCATCATCACCAGTTATGGTTACGAGTTTAATATCCTAGGGGAGACGCTCAAAAAGGACGAAGGGATGGCAGGAAAATTGATTGCGAGTGGGGACCCGTATTTATTGACAGACGATTACACCCAATGGGACGGGCGGGTAAATAAGTTTTCGGATCGAGGGTTACGCGCGTTGTTGGAAGTCCCCTTGCAATGGAAGGAAAAACGGATCGGGATTTTATTTATAGATGATCTAATCGGAAGGAATTTTAATGCTCATGATGCCGCCTTGTTGGGCTTATTTGCGGATCAGGCGGTCCTGGCGTTAGAAAAAGCGCGGGGGTTCACGCGATTACATCAAATCAAGGAACAACTAGATCGGCTGATTGACAGTTCGTTTGATGCGGTCATTGCGATTGATCCCCATGATCGCATTGTGGTGTTTAACGAACGCGCCGAGGCACTCCTCAATTACCGCGCCGACGAAATGTTAGGGAAAAATGTAAGTCAGTTGCACGATAATATCGAAATTGCCCAGGATATTCACCGAACACTCAACGAGCAGGGCTCCATTCCTGTGCGGGAGGTATTGCTCAAAGATCATGCCGGAAACAGGGTCCCGGTGTTACTCTCGGCGACTTTAATTCGCGACGATCACGGGCAAATATTAGGGCAGGCTGGGTTCATGCGCGATCTCCGGCAGATTCGTCTGCTGGAAGACCGGTTGCGGGCCTTGATTTCGGTCGGTAACGCCCTGAACGAAACCCTGGAATTGAATGAAGTGTTGAATCGGGTCATTGAAGCTTCCCTTTCTGCTTTTCCGAAAGCACAACAAGGCGCGATTCACCTATTCGACTCTGCCAGGGATTTATTGCTACTCAAAGTAGTGAACCACCCCTACGTTTGGGAGGCTAATGAAGCACTCGCCTTTCGAGTAGGCGAAGGGATCGCCGGCTGGGTTTTTGAACACAACCAACCTGTGGCCGTTGCCCATGCTCCAGAAGACTCACGCTACAAACGAATCGAACACCCGGCAGTGCCTATCCACCAGTCTATGCTCTGTGTCCCCTTGGTGGTGCGACAAAACGTGATTGGTACGCTTACCCTCAACAACCTCGAAATGCCCGAGGCTTTTACCTCCGAGGATTTACAACTCCTTTCCACGTTTGCCAGCCAGGCCGCCATTGCGATTGACAATGCCCGGTTGTATGACAAAGCCAACCGCCAGGCGGAGAAGCTGAACACCTTGCAAAATTTAGCCCTTGCAATGAGTTCATCCTTAGACCTGAACACTACCCTAAGCCAAGCCTGTCAGGCCGCGGTGGAATTTTTTAACGCCGATCACAGCGGGTTAGTCCTTTTCGACGAGACGTTTGTGCAGGGGTGGGTGGCGGCTGAGTTCCCGGCGGATTTAAAAACGTTGGGAGCCATCATTCAATTACAAAACATTCCCGTTGAAATGCAATTGATTACTAGACAAGAACCAGTGATTATCACTGATGTGAAAAATGAACGAGGCTTGGGGTTGGTTGGGGAGATGATGTCTCGCGACTTTGATATTCATTCCACGATTTTTGTCCCAGTGATTAGCAATGACCGGCTCTTAGGTTCGTTTAGTTTGGATGCCATCGGTTACATGCGTCAGTTTACATCAGAAGAGGTAGAGCTATGCAAGATCTTCGCGGCGCATGTGGCAACTGCCGTAGAGAATGCTCGTCTTTACCAACAGGCACAACAACACCAACAACTGCTCGCGGCCCTCGATCAGGCTTCGCGCACGATGCGCGTGGAAAAAGAAATCCCCAAACTTCTTCACCAGATGGTCGTCCTGGCTGTAGAACTCGTCAATGGGGAGGCCGGGTGCTTATTTATTCATGATCCCCATCGCAAAGAATTAGTTATTTCCGCCATGTATGGGATTTCAGCCGATCTCATCGGAATGCGCCTCTCCCATACCGAAGGGTTGGCCGGGTGGGTCGTGCAAAATAGGACATCTGAATTGATCGGTGATTATGCTACCTGGCCTGACCGTGCCCAGCTTTTTGAACCTTATCACTTTGAGGGCATGGTTGGCGTGCCCTTGAAAAATGTGCATACGGGGCAGGTCGATGCCGTGTTAATCGTGGCAGGAAAAACGCAAACGATCACGCCTACAAATGTGGAAATTTTGGAACGTTTCGCCGCCCAGGGGGCCATCGCCCTACAAACCAGCCAGTTGATTAGCGGGGAGCAACGCAGATTTACACAACTGTCCATCCTCCGCCAAATCAGTGATTACATTCAGGCCGCCGGGGATTTGGATAAAATCTTGCATGTGGTCTTAACCGGCATCACAGCGGGATATGGACTGGGTTTCAACCGGGCGGCGCTTTTTTTGCTGGACGAACGCGGCGAGAAACTGGTTGGACGATTAGGGATCGGCTATTTGAGCAACCAGGAAGCCCGCCAGGATTGGCATTACCACCATGAACGGGACATGGAGAATTTCGGGCGCTATATCGAAATCTTGGAACATGAGGGCCATCCCCCTACCCCCGTAGATGAACGGATTAAAGCTCTGGAACTTTCGTTAAGTCCTCAACTACCTAATCTGTTTTTGGATGTCATGACCGGAGGTAAACCTGCCGTTGCCATTCAGGATGGGATTGATAGTTTGCCTGCCCCTTTTGTTACCGCTTTCGAACCTGCCCTACCCTTGTTGGTGGTGCCTCTGACCGCTCAGGAAAAGACCAATGGGCTGTTGATTGTAGACAACAAGTTTACGCGCGAACCTATCACGGAAGAGGATGTTAAAGTCGTCACGACCTTTGCTAACACGGCGGCTCTGGCCATTGAAAAAATGATGCTCTTAGAGGAAACTCGTCGAGGACAGGAAAATTTCCGCATTTTTTCTGAGGCTAGCAATCTACTTGTCTCCAATCAAGCCCCTGAACAGGTGTTACAAAACATCGTCGAACAAGCCCGGGTAGCCTCCCTCGCTTCCTGGGTAAGCCTGGTATTGGTTGACGAATTTGAACAACCTTTTCAGGCTATTGGGTCAGGGGCAGATTTCCAGGATGACATCCAGCAAATCGTCCGTTCAGATGGAATTACCATCGAGGTAATTCGTAACGGCACTCCCTGTTTGATTGAAGATGTCCAAAAATATGCTGGTCAGGTAAACCCATTTTTGCTCGAACACAATATCAAGGCGGCGATTTGCCTCCCAATGTTCTTACAAGACAAATGTATAGGCGCTTTATGGGTGCATTTCGAGACTCCACAATTTTTCCCCTCGGCAAAAATTGAAGCTTTGCAAATTTATGTTAATCAAGCGGCTATTGCCTATGATGCCGCCCGCCGCCTCCGCGATGTGGAAACTATGCGTCGGGCGGCGGAAACCCTGGCCCTTGCGGCGCAACGGGCCAGAAACACTGCCCAGGCGGTGGCCGAAGTGACCACCCTCGGGGATTTGCGGAGTACCCTGGATTCGATAGTGGTGGGGACACGGAACGCTTTGAAGTGTGATGCCGTCACGCTGTACACCTACGATCAGGACACTGAGGAATTTGGCTTTCCGCCCGCCATGGATGGGGTTCAAAAACCCGAATTAGTCTTGAATTTTGGTTATGTGGCGAAAGACTCCGTTCCCTATCGCATCCTGGCCTTGAACGATATCCACGTGGCGGAAACCACTGCCGAAGATGCGATCTTGTCTGGACCGTTTGCGAAGAGAGAGGGCGTGAAATCATCCGTGGGTATCCCCCTCATCATTGGACAACAAAAAGTCGGTGTGATGTTTGTCAATTACCGTAATCACTTCCACTGGTTTACGGATGATGAATTGGCAAATATCCGCTTGTTCTCCCAACAGGCGGCGATTGCCATTCATAACGCTCAATTATATGAACGTGCCGAGAAGACCACGAACACCCTGCGCGGGTTGTACGAGGCTGGCAAAATGGTGAGCAGTAGTTTAGATCTCGTAGAATTATTGCACCGCATCGCCGAACAAGCCGCTAAATTGACTGGTCATCAACAGGGAGAACCGATCCGGTATGCCAGCATTCACCTAGGAAAAAATGTACACACCAAATTGATTGCGACCTATCCGCGCAAAGAACTCTCTGTGCTCCGTGCCAGGCTGGAGGCTGAGGATCGCAAACCGGAAAACTTGAAACAGATCGGTATTGTAGGCCGGACGATTTTGGAAGGGAAACCCCAACTGGTGCGGAATGTTCGCAATCACCCCGATTACCTGGCCATACATCCTGAGATTCATTCGGAATTAGCTGTGCCCATTGCCCTGAATCACGAAATTGTTGGTGCGATTAATGTGGAGCATACAGAATACAATGTTTTCCAATGGGAAGATCAGGAAATATTAGAGTTACTCGCGTCACAAGCGGCGATTGCAATAGAAAATGCCAATCTTTATGGACAAGCAAGAAGGCGTGCCGACGCCCTGGAAGCTCTAAACCAGGCAAGCCAGGCCATTTCGACGAGTTTGAGTCGGGAACAGACCCTGAACCAAATTGCCCGGCAAGCTTTACAAATTATGGGGGCAGACTGTGATGAAAAGGGAGGGTTTAGCCATGTGGCCATTCTGGATCACCATGTATTTAAGTTTATTGCCGCCAGTTCAGCCAAAATTTTGAACGATTTAAGCCAGATTCCGGTCATCGATCTTACCGATCCAGCGGCCAGGCCAGGTATTGCAGGGCGGGCTGCCCTAACAGGATTGACTCAAAATATTGGGCGCGTTGAGACGGATACGGACTTCATAACCTTTATGCCCCAAGTCCAGTCCCAATTATCTGTTCCTGTCAAAGTCGGGGAGCAAGTCATTGGCGTAATCAGTATCGAACATCCTGAACTCGAGGCCTTTAACTTAGAGGATCAACATAATGTTGAGTCTCTTGCCGCACAGGCTGGGATCGCGCTGGAAAATGCCCGTCTTTTTGAAGAAACGCAATTTCACGCGCGCCTGTTAAATGCGGCTACCCAAGTGGCCCAGGGAATCACATCAATTTTGGACTTAGATCAATTGCTTGATCATAGTGTTCGTTTGATTTCCAAGCTTTTGGGGTTTTATCATGCGGGAATATTTCTTCTGGATGAAACCCGTGAATATGCAGTATTAAAAGCCGCCTCTTCCGCAAATCGAGATAAAATGCTGGCAAGACATCACAAACTCAAAGTGGGGCATGAGGGCATTGTTGGCACTGTGGCGAACACAGGAAAATATCGCCTGACAGAGGATGTCTCTAAAGATCCAGCCTATTTTGCCAATCCTGACTTGCCCGAAACACAGGCAGAAATGGCCTTTCCCTTTATTGTGCGAGGCGAAATTATCGGTGCATTGGATGTCCAAAGCACAAAAGTTGAGCGCCTGACGGCAGATCATATCAATACTCTCCAAACCATTGCCGATCAACTAGCCATTGCCATTCGTAATGCCCAACTCTTTGAACAAAAACTACAAAACTTAGCGGCGCTCCAACATATGAACGATGAACTCAAAAGAGCCGAAGATCGTGCGTCCCGCATCCTCAACGTGGCCTGGATGGGCACGGTCGCCAGCGCCTGGCGGCATAATATTGGCAACAATGCCACATCTATTGAAGACCTCGTAAAACTTACCCGCAAGGACGTTCAACAACGTGAATCTCTAGAAAAGATCGACAAATGGTTGCAAGAGATTGAGGCTATCACCACCGATTTGCACAAAATTCCCATGTATCCCACTTCGATTGAGGATGATGTCGAATCCGTCTTGATCAACCAACTTTTGGAAGATCGAATTAGCCAACTCCAACGCAAAAAACTCTATGAGGGTATCCAGGTTGAATCGAAATTTTCAGCAAACGATACAACCAGTATCCGGGCCAGTTCAGAATGGTTGCGTCGGGTTATTGATATCGTAACCAATAACGCCATCCGCGCCATGAGTATCACTCACGTTAAACAATTGACTATTAGCACTTGCCTTAAAAAAGGAGGGGTTGAAATTGCCTTTACTGACACAGGCACAGGAATTCCCCCAGAGATAAAACCTTTTCTCTTCAATCAGCCAATCAAAAAAGAAAAAGGCGATAAAGGGAATGGGCTGGGCTTGTATCTAGCCCAAACGATTATTCAAGCGTATGGCGGAACTATCCGGTTGGGGTCAACCGATTCCAATGGAACCACCATTTTGATGTGGCTCCCGGAAGAGGGCAATGGGACTCCAGAGAAACCCTCGGGCCTTCCTCGTTTTTTGCTCATTAGCAATACAGAAGATCAACACTGGCAACAAACCCTCAAGGTAGCCCTGGCGCCCCTCGGAATGCTCCAAATTTGTATCCCTGAAGAAATTCACGGCATCATAGAAGCGCACAGTTTTTCCTTGGTGATCATCAACGCATCCAATATTAAGAACCTTCCCGAGATGATCCCTCAAATTGCGCTCCACCAACCTAACACGAAAATTATTGTCGCGACTGCCTCCCCAACCTGGAAAGAAGCACGCGAATCTTTTTATGCCGGTGCCAGCGATTACATCCGAAAATCGCAAGACCCCGCTGAAATTGTAACAACTGCGAAAAGAGCATTACAAGAAACTGACCCCCCCAAACTCATCCACAAGGAGGACACCTAAATGAACGCGCCTACCCTACTCTTCGCTGATAATGATCCTCGCTTTTTACACATCCGCAAAGAGTTTTTGGAAGCGAAAGGATACGAAGTGCTTCCAGCAAATAATCCGGCGGAAGCCAAAAATTGGATAAAACAACGGAAGATAAACTTGGCGATCTTGGACATCCGCCTTCTTGATGATACAGACGATACGGACCTTAGTGGCTTGATTCTGTCGAAACAGCTTGAACCACACCTCCCCATCATCTTCTTGACCGGATTTCCTACATGGGAAGCCGTTCGGGAGGCGTTTGGTGCCCATCTTAATGGATCTCCGCGCAGAAATGATTTCATCGCTAAAAAAGAAGGTCCTGAAGCTCTTCTACAAGCAATAGATTGGGCACTCAACCAACCCCAACTTCGGGAAAATATCCTGAGAACATTTGAGACTCCGAACCGGATGGCACTAGTTGAGAAGATTCAGCATCAAAGTGTAGACGAAGCCGCGACACAACTGCGTTCAAGTTTTCAAGCCACTGCGGCCCAACTCCGCACTTATCAGGAGCAGGTCAACCGTCGAGCCGCCCAGTATCACTCCTTTGGTCTTGGGACATCCATTATGGGGGGTGGGCTTGTGATGGTTGGCATCATCCTGATTTTCTTACAAGAACTTCCCTCAACAGCGATCACTTTTGTCGCAAGTGCAATCTCCCATGCGGCCAGCGCGCTCTTTTTCAACCAGCAAAAACACGCACACCATCTCGTCAGCCTTTCCTTTGAGCGGCTTAACGAAATCAATAACCTGGGGAATTTGCTAACCGTTTCAGACACCCTGGTTACACCTGAAAGCCGGGAGGAGTATAAAAAGAAAATCCTCGACAAACTTATTGTAAAATTGTAGAATTTTTGTATCTGCTTAACCAGAGTTAAGTGTCTCCCTAAAAGTGTAGGGAGCGATCTCCTACACTTTTTTTGAATTTTCTCTCCTAGGCTGAGCTGTTACACATGTTTTGAGGGCAAACCATGAAAGGCCGTATTTTATTTGCCGATAATGACCAACGTTTCCTGAACGTCCGCGCTCAATTTCTCAAAGATGCAGGCTATGAAATTATTTCATCCTACTCTCTGGAAGATACGATTAAACATTTCCATGAAGGATGGTTTCATCTGGCCCTTCTCGACATTCGTATGGTGGATAATGATGATGCGCGTGATACGAGTGGTCTCAACCTGGCGCGGGACGATGCCTATCGCCATATTCCCAAAATTATGTTGACCGGGTTTCCCACCTTTGAAGCAGTCCGGGAGGCCTTGGGCTTGCGTCTCGAGGGGTTGCCTCCTGCCGTAGATTTTCTCGCCAAGAAAGAAGGGCCAGATATCTTGTTACAAAAAATCAATGAGGCTTTTTCCAAACATGTCTGTATCAACTGGGATTTAAACATTGCCTGGGAAGCCAGCGACCGATTTGCCCTCACTACGTTGCTCGAACCAGGACTTCGGGATCATATCCTTCTTCGCCGGGCAGATGAAGTAGAAGACCTGTTCCGTCGCTTGTTTTTTGAATTTACCCAAATCCGATTGACCCGCCTCTTTTGGCGGCAACCTGGTCGGGTTGCATTGGCGGTATTGGCCTTTAAAGAAGGTGCTCCCCCCGAATCATTCCTGGTTATATGTGGTCTCAATCAACTGATACAAATAGAAACCAATTCTTATAAAGACCATTCGCCCAAATCACCTGGTGCAAATGGGACGGCGTTAACGGAATCAGCCCAAACCACTCACTTCGCCGCAAATTCCTATGCGTTGGCAGGCGTTAACTTGCCCTCACTCCGCTCTCTTGAGACAATTTACCGTGCTGAACCCAGCCGGGTCTTTAAAACGGTACTTAAATCCCTGTTTGATACTACCCTGACCGCCTGGCACCGCCACGAACGAATGGTCAACGCTACACTCACCCTGGACGAACACTACCGTCAATTGTTAGGACTCGTTTCTCTCACGACTGAGGACATGGAAAACCGTATCCGGGCCATCCTCCAACAAATCCCATCCCTTGGCATTAAGTTCACCCTAGAAGATGAAATTTTTACCGCAAACTTTGGAACAATTCCCTATATTTTTCAGAATCCTATCTACAGGCTCTACCAAAACTCCTTAATCGGGCATCCGGTCGTTACCCTCATTTCTCCCGGACATTTAACCGGCGACAATATCTTGACAGAACTCAACGAGCAGGTCTGGCTGACAGATTTTGCACAAGCAGGGCTTTACCCGCATTTGTGGAATTTCATTGCCTTGGAGGGGGCGATCCGGTATGACTGGATCGAAGTTGATCGTTTTGTTCGGCTTCATGAGATGGAACACGCCCTTAACAATCTCCCTTTTGCGTCCGCGGCATCACGAGAGGTGGAACCTGAGCTACGCGATCTCACGCGTACGATAGATGATCTCCGACAACTCGCGGCGCCCTTTGTGGGAAAAGACGAATTGCCTTACCATCTTGGCATGTTCTATCAGGCCATGCACCGTTTGGCAAACTACCAGATTTCTCAACCCCTCACAAAACAAGAACTTGCCCGGTTTGCTTACATCTTACTCTCGGCGGCCATGCTGGCCGAAAAATTACAACACGTTACCTCCCCTCCCCTCGCTTCTCCTTGCCTGACTCTTGATCACTCCAACCGGATGGTTCATGTTCATGGCAAGCGAGTTGTCTTGGGCCGTCAGGGATATGATATTCTGCACTATCTTTATGAGAACTCCAATAAGTTATGTAAGCGGGAAGATATTTATCGGGATGTTTTGGGAATGCAGAATTGGGAAAACCTTTCTCTTTCCCAGAAAAAAAGTGAAGAAAATCGGCTGAATGCCTCGATTCGTCGCCTGCGTGAAAAAATTGAAGATGATCCCGATAGCCCTCAGTTTCTACTGACCGAAACTGGTGTGGGATATCGCCTAATAGACTGTCCGTAACTGCTCAGGCATGAAAGCCTGAACAGAATGAACTTTAACATTGTCAGAAACATAAAAGCCGAGCAAAATACAAGGCATGGAACCCATTCGTTTGC
>JABWBV010000771.1 GCA_013359445.1 Anaerolineales bacterium
GGGGACAACAGTAACCGATTAACCGAAGAAGTAGTTTGCAACATAAATCAAAAAGTAATCAGGTAATTGGACGAGCCATTACCCAATTACCTGATTACTCAATTACCCAATTACCTGGCACCCCTGCGGCGGGCAAAAACGGCCGTTATGCCAATCCCCACCACCATCCCCAACGGCGAAACACAGATAACAGAAGTGGGTGTAGGGGTGGGTAAAGGGGCCGGAGTCAAGGCGGGCGGCACAGTAGGGATCATCACTTGAGTGGGTGTGGGGGTAAGAGAAGGTGGGAGGGAAACGGCCGTTTCCCCAACCGCCACTGTTTCTTCGGCAGGGGCAACAGCGGTGTTGGTCACTTGCGTCGTAATCAATTCGCTTTGCTGCACCATCCCCGCCAACTCCTGCATCTTAGCCAGTGTGGCCGGTGTGTACAAAATGCCCACTCCATTCACTGGCTCCTCCAAACTATTCACCAGAGCCAACACATCTTCCATATTGCCTTCCGTGCGTACCTGCACCACCAGTTGAATCTCCGGGTTTGCCGCCCGCAAATCGGCCATCAACCCATTGGCAAAGGCGCGGAAACGTTGGGGGTTGGCCTGTAACCGCTGTACCTGAAGCGTAAACTGGTCTACATACGGGGCCAGTTGCGCCCCATATTGCAAAGCAAACTCGCGGTCTGGCCCAATACCCAGCAACAAATGGTACTCATCCGCCAGTTGGCGCATTTGCAAAACGGCCGTTATCGGGTCGCTCTGCTCCGTTGCAGGCGTGGCAGCCCAATGTTCCAAATCATACCCAATCATATCAATATCCGCGCCAACCTGTGGGACGGAAGCCTCTTCGGCGCGGCGCTTGGCTTCGCCTCGTTCAGCACCATACTCCCGTTGTTCGTCGCCTCGCTGACCGATTCAGCCACCCTGATCGGGCTCGTGCCAGCCATCCATTCGGCGGGCTGGCTCCTCCCACAACTTTTTACCGCCAGTCACGTTTCGCGCCTCCGCCAGTACAAGCGCACTGTTTTGATGATGACCATCCACGAACGAATCCCCTTTCTCGGCCTGGCTCTGGTTGCGCTGGCATTGCCCGTGATCGGTTTGAAGACCGGACTCCTCCTTGCATTTTTAATGCTGGTCTGGCAGGGGCTCGGCGGCGGATTCACCGCCAATGCGTGGACCTCGATGATCTCGAAAATCATCCCGCCCGAATCGCGCGGCACGTTTTTCGGGATGCAAGCCGGTCTGGCAAATCTCTTCATCAGCATATCCGCCATCGGGGCAGGATACCTGCTCGACTCTTTCGCCTCGCCCTGGGACTTCGCAGCCTGCTTCTTCCTCGCAAGCATTTTTTTCACCGTAAGCTGGTTCGCCCTCGCCGCCACCCGCGAGCCCGAAGATACGGAAAAAATCATCCCGAAAGAAAAGACCCATTTTTGGGACGATGCCAAAAGGATACTAAGCCGGGATGGCAATTTCAACTGGTTCCTCAGCGTGCGTATCCTCTCGCAATTTGCCACAATGGGATTCTCGTTCTATATCGTCTACGCCCTGCGAGAATTCAACATGACGCCGGTCATTGCGGGCTATCTCACCGCCACGTTGACCATCTCGCAGACCGTCGCCAACATCGGCATGGGCTGGCTTGGGGATAAAATCGGACATCGCGTCATGCTCATCCTCGGAGCCGTCTCAGCCGCGCTAAGTGCGCTCCTCGCATGGAATGCAGCATCCATCCTGTGGTTCTATCCCATTTTCATTCTCACCGGCATGACCAACGTCTCGCTATGGACGATCAGCATGACCATGACCGTGGATTTTAGCGGCGAAACTGAACGTCCCATTTATATCGGGTTGGCGCAAACCTTCACCGCTCCCACCACCATCCTCGCTCCCATCCTCGGCGGCTGGATCGCGGATAACGCGGGGTTCATTCCCACGTTTATCATCTCGACAGTGCTGTCGTTAATCATGCTTGCCATCCTCGTCCTGCTCGTCAAAGACCCGCGTAAAATCAAAACCACAAAACGCGAAACGCAAAACGTTTGAGCGCTATTCACTTTCCACTCGCCACTTTCCACAAGGAATTCCCATGTCCCTCATCCAGGAAAAAACCACCCAAGCCGTTGAAATCCTGAAAGAACAAGACACTGACCTTTGGCTCACTTTCGTCCGCGAGACGAGCGGCGTACGCGACCCAGTACTCGACTTCCTCATCGGTGAAAACGACCTGACCTGGCACTCTGCGATCATTCTCACAAAAGGAGGCGAAAAGATTTTCATCGTCGGCAATCTCGAAAAGGAAGCCATCGCGCGGATGAACGTTTACACCGGGATCATCGGCTACGACAAATCCATCAAAGAAATCCTGCGCGAGACGATCCTGCGGCTCGAGCCGAAACAGATCGCCGT
>JABWBV010000141.1 GCA_013359445.1 Anaerolineales bacterium
GCGCACGAACGGGTGAAGGAGTTGTTGCGCGGCCATTATCCCGAATACATTCCGAGGGCAGTGGATCGAAAGATACGGGAGCATTTTGATATTCGGTTGAAGGTGGAGGAGATGCGGCGAGGGAATGGGAGGTGGTGAATCGCTGATCAAATTAATGTTATGATACGCTCAAAATACTCGGCCCATTGAGCCGTGATTGGAGCATCTTGCATGGGTTATGATTGGATTTTGGCTTTTTACCCGGCTGTAAAAGCCTTTTTGGCTGGACAAAATCCGTATGGTATGGGTTTGCGAGATTTTCTGAACCCACCCTGGGTCTTGCCATTTCTGGCTCCGTTTGGATTTTTATCCCCCGAATTAGGCGCTTGGGGCATCAATCTGGTGAATTTAAGCGGGCTGGTCGCCTTTTGTCGGAAGGCAGGGCGTTGGTGGATGGCCCTCCCGCTGGCGTTGTCCTTTCCGATGGGCGTATTACTCTGGCATGCCCAAATCGAGGGATTTTTGTTATGGGGAATGGTTATCGGCGGGCCAGTTGGGTTTTTATTTCTCACGTTCAAGCCCCAGGTCGGGGGTGGATTGGCCCTTTTGTGGCTATGGCAGGCGTGGCAAAAACAAGGCTGGAAAGGGGTTGTGCGTTTAACCTGGCCGACGGTTCTTCTGGCTATTCTCTTCACTTTGCTGTACCCCAATTGGATCGGGGCCATGTTCTCAGCTACGGAACAAGGCTCGGCAGGGGCAATTGGAGGTTTTCCGTGGTTGATTCCGCTCGGAGTTTTTTTGTTGGTGCAGGGAATCCGTACTCAACGCGAGGAACTCGCGGCGCCAGGGATGTTATTTCTTTCGCCTTATGCCCGGTTTCATTCCTGGTTGATTAGTTTAGCGATTGCCGCCTGCCAGTATCCGCTGGAAGGCGTACTGGCCTGTGCGGCGTCCTGGGTGGTGTTTGGTCTTTTAGCGGCTTGAAATGGTAGAATGAACGTATGTCCCCACCTAAACCACATTCTGACCCTCTCGAAATCGCCCCTTACAACCCCGCCTGGTCGGAGATTTACGCCGCCGAACGGGCGCACATCCTGCCCGTCAGCCCGGAAATCCTGGATTTTGAACACATCGGAAGTACCGCCGTGCCCGGTCTGCGGGCCAAGCCAATCATTGATATGATGGCATCCGTCGAACGGCTGGTAGGAACCGAAGGCATCGTCGCCCGTCTCAACGAATTGGGCTACGAGTTGATTGATACCGGGATGCGGAACCGGCTGTTTCTTCGCAAATATCCGGCAGGGGAGCAAAAATATCATTTACACATCGTCGAACAGTCCACCTGGGCCACGCGCAAAGAGCGGTTGATGCGAGATTATTTGCGCGAACACCCTGCCGAGGCCGCGGCATATGGGGCCTTGAAAGACGGGCTGGTGGACAAATACAAAAACGACTCCGAAGGCTATACGAAAGCAAAGACCGCATTCATTCAAAGGGTATTGGATCAAGCGCGGGCGAGGTTGGGGTTGCCATCGGAGGATGTTTGGGAGAATTAACATGACAACTACAACCCGTTTTTCCGGCCTCACCCTCCGACCCCACCAATTTACCGTTCCCCTCGATTATGCCAACCCCGGCGGGGAAACGATCACCGTCTTTGCCCGCACAGTCGTCGCGACCGCGCGCGAGAACGATGCCCTGCCCTGGCTCGTGTTCCTGCAAGGCGGACCGGGATTCAGCGCGCCCCGCCCGGATGGGAAAAGCGGGTGGCTGAAACGTGCCCTGCAAGAGTACCGCGTCCTTCTGCTTGACCAGCGCGGCACGGGGCGCAGTTCCCCGATCACCTTTCAAACCCTCGCGCGGTTCTCCCCCGCAGAGATGGCCGCGTATCTCAAACATTTTCGCGCCGACGCCATTGTGCAGGATGCCGAATTTATCCGTCGTCGGTTGGCTGGGGAAAATACCCGGTGGAGCGTGTTGGGGCAGAGTTACGGGGGGTTCTGCGGGGTGCATTATTTGAGCGCCGCGCCGGATGGGTTGCGGGAGGTGTTTTTCACGGGGGGCTTGCCGTCGTTGGTACGGTCAGTGGATGAGGTGTACCGCGCCACGTATCAGCGCACATTGGACAAAAACGCGCTGTATTATGCCCGTTACTCCGATGATGCCGCTCGGACGCAGGAAATTGTCAGGCGGTTGTTGGAGGAACCGGTTGCCCTGCCCGTCGGGGGATGGCTCAGCCCGCAACGGGTTCAACAGTTGGGGATGGGGTTTGGGGCGAGTTACGGGTTTGAGACGGTGCATTATCTGTTGGAGGGCGCGTTCGTCGAGGGGATCAATGGGCTAGAGTTCAACTTTGTCTTTCTGCGGGGGGTGGAAAATGTTCATCCGTTTGACACCAATCCGATCTATGCGATCCTGCACGAGGCGATTTATTGTCAGGGCGAGGCGTCCCGTTGGGCGGCGGAACGCGTCCGGGCGGAGTTTCCCGCGTTCGAGTTGGCCGCGGATCGTCCGGTGATGTTTACGGGGGAGATGATTTATCCTTCGATGTTTGATGATTTTGCCTATTTACGCCCATTGAAAGAGGCCGCGCATATTCTGGCGGAGGATGCGGATTGGCCGCGGTTGTACGATGTCTCCGCCTTGCAAGCCAACACCGTGCCCTGCGCGGCGGCGATTTATTACAACGATATGTACGTCGAGCGCACGTTTTCCGAGGAGAC
This sequence comes from Anaerolineales bacterium, assembly GCA_013359445.1. GTDB lineage: Bacteria > Chloroflexota > Anaerolineae > Anaerolineales > JABWBV01 > JABWBV01. The sequence goes on from JABWBV010000141.1 coordinate 2,703, forward strand.
CGCGCGGACGATCCGGGGTATCAAAACCTGGGTCACAAGCGAGTATGAGCATAACGGCCTCCGCGCGGATGGGGAGAAGGTGTTGGGGCGGTTAATCGATATGGCGCGAGGTGAGATTAGTTAAAAAGGAGCATTCAATGTCTTCCTATCAAAATTCTCCGTTTTCCATGCAAACGGGTGCCCAACAAACGATGTCCTCTTGGGCACGCGTGATTGAGGCTTTTGCAGAGATTCCCGAAGCCTTTAAGCCCACTTTCAAAACGTTAGTAGGCGCCGAACCCCTTTTTCCTTATACCGTCTTTGCCCCGATAATTTCAGGGAGATTGCACAAAACGACTGAAAAATTAGTTTTCGAAATGGGCGAAACGCTCTATATCCTGGAGCGCACGCGCGAGGAGGTAAAGAGTTTCGCGTACCCATACTCGATGATCTCCGATTTTGAATTTGGCAGTATTTTGTTGTATTCCTGGGTTACTTTCAGGGGCGTAACACAGGCAGGGATAGCCGCTTCCACCACCATTGAGCTGAATACCACGTCTGTGCGACATTTCACTCGGTTTGTGAACAGGTTACGTCCCGCCCCGCAAAAAATGGAACAGATCAAACAACAGGCGGAACGCGCAAAGTTTGATTATCTGGAGAATGAAAACTTTAAGTTCATGAACTACGGCATGGTAAGCCTGGTGGAGGGGGAGAAAGTCATTCAAACTGTCTGGCAACCCCAAATCAACTTCCCCATCATGAAACTCGGTTGGCACACGTTTTACCGCACCCGCGCGCTGGCGCATTTGCTTGTGTTGACCGACCAAGAATTGATCATGATTCAGGACGATGAACGCAGTGAAGAGAACCGGGGCGTGCGGTATGGAGGCAAATGGCGCTATATCGGCTTAGATCACCTTGAAACTGTCGAGGTTCAGGAAGATCGGGATAAGCTGATCCGCCTTACGCTTAGCGTTACTCCAGGCAAACAACAAATGGAATCGTTTTTTGCCGCTTCCCATCGGGAAGAAATTTTACAGTTGCAGGAAACGCTCCAAAAAATCAACATCCCCAGCCATAACTGAAGATGATGCCCACAACCTCCTTCCTTCCCCCTCCCCTCCAAACCGACCTCCTCGAATTCGCCCAAAGCCTCGTCCGCATCCAAAGCTATTCGGGGCAGGAAGAAGAAATCATCCGGTTCATCGCACAGAAAATGACGGCGTTGGGGTACGACGAAGTCAGAATCGACGCGATGGGCATCCCCACCATCGGCTTTGGCCCCGGCGAATACAAACTCGCCCACATGCGGAACGAAAGTTGCGAAGTTCAGCAGATTGTTGACGCCTGCGGGTTTTATACGAATCTCGTTCGCCAAATCCAGTGACCCCTCCCTCAGAAATTCTCAATACCGGCCTCTCCCTCGCTCTGGCCTGGGGCACAGACTGGCTAAAACCCATCCAGCCCCGCCTCGCCGAACAATTCCCCGCCCTCACCTCGGATGAACTGGACGAGGTCAACACTATTTGCCAACAAGCCATGCGTGCGGGACATCAGCTGGTCGCATCCCTGGCAAAAAAAGATGGGCTGAACGTCCGTTTTTCCGAGTGGGAAACTGAATTTACACACCACTATCCCTGGGTCAACCATGAAAACCTTAGCCGGTTATTTTCACAAGGGATGTATTACAATTTGAAATAACCTTTGGTTTTCTCATCGTCCGCCTCGCGAAAAGCCTGGCTCATTGCCGCCCTTCTCCCGGAAACGGGAAATCGGCCCCTGGAGGAATGATATGTCAACCCCTAAATCTTTGTGGACCATTTACCACGATTATCAAAAAATATTGGAAGCCAAACTGCCTCCCCTCGGATATGTCAAAACGATGGAGGTCAACCACGCCATGGGGGAAAGCATGTCTTACGAAAATGGCCCCCTCAGCGTGCAGTGGGTCTTCCAGGACCGCGAGAGTTACTGCACCCTCCGCGCCCAGGGAAAAGCGCGCAAACTCTTCCTGGAATTCACCAGCTCCGCGCAGGTGGAAGCCGATTGGATGCCCCAGCTCGACGCCTGGTTAAACAGCCCTAATACGCCCGAAAAACCTGCCGAGAAAAAAGGGGGCTTTTGGAGCCTCTTCAAAAAACGATAAAGGGGATGCCATGCTCACCCCCCAAAAAAGCACCTACCTCCACACCCAACTGGCCCCCGGCGAAACCCTGCTCTGGGCCGGGGAAACCGATGTCACAGGCCGCATGAAAAAACTGCGCCCGTTCATCTTCCTCCTCATCCCCTTCAACGCCCTCTTTTGCGGGCTGACCCTCGGCGCAAACAACGATTGGAACGGGATCATCTTTGGGCTGTTCTGGATCGTCGTGGGCGTCGTCGTCTGGTTCGGCCAGCGTGCCCACCTCACCAACACCCTCTACGCCATCACCACCCAACAGGCGTTAATTCTCAAACTGGGCAACCCCAAAAAGACCGAGTGCTATCCCCCCGAAAAAATGACTAACATCCACCTCGCGAACGACAAAGACGGGCGCGGCGATGTCCTCTTCACCGTGCGCGTGCATCGCGGGCGCAACGGCACCACCGCCCGTGTCCCCTACGGTTTCCTCGCCGTCGAAAACCCCGCGCAAGTCCGCACCACCCTCCTTACGCTCACCCGCCCCTCCGCACACGTGGGTAATACGTCGCCTCAAATAGAGAATTATTTTCGAGACCATTTTGATTAAACAGACAAAAAAACGCCCTCGAAAATTCGAGGGCGTTTACTCAACACTCATCACTTATCACTCGTCACTCATCCCTTCTCACAACCCCCGCTCCCCACGCACATACGGCACCCCCAACGCCGCCGGTGCCCCCAACCGCTTCTTCGCCGCCGCCCGTGACCCCCAAACCAGCGCCAAAATCGTCAAAATAAACGGCATCATTTGCAGAAAAAAGCCAAAGTTGGAATTGACAAACAACGGGTTGCGGAACCCAAACAACGTCGCAGGCCCCTGCAAATCCAAAATTCCGCGGCGGAGTGCCCCGAACAAATACCCCCCCAACGCCGCCCGCACGGGATCCCACTGCGCGAAAATTACCAACCCGACCGCGATCCACCCCTGCCCGGACGTGGTTTGCACGCTGTACCACCCGGGGGACACGGACAAACTGATCGTTGCCCCCGCCAACCCGGCAAGCATCCCCCCGACGAAGGTATAAAAATAGCGCACCCCATACACGTTAATCCCCATCGTATCCGCCGCGGCAGGTTTCTCCCCCACCGCCCGCAAGTGCATCCCCGGGCGGGTTTTGTGGATATACCACCAACACAAAGGCACAAACAAATATCCGAGATAGACCAACACACTGTGGTCGGCAAAAAACACGGGGCCAATGAAGGGAATCGAGGACAACAGAGGAATAGACGCATCCGGGATCAAGGTCGGGTTTTGGCCGGTCAGCCCTTCGCCCAGCACGAGCGCGATGCCCGTCCCGAGGAAAGTCAACGACAGGCCACTCACCACCTGATCGGCCTGAAAATGGATCGTCACCAGACCATGCGCCAGGCTCAGAACTCCGGCGGCGAGCATCGCGGCCAGCAAACCCAGCCAGGGATTCCCCGTCGCCAGCGCGGTTTTGAACCCCGCCATCGCCCCGATCAACATCATCCCTTCCACTCCCAGATTCAAGATTCCTGACCGCTCGGCAAACACTTCACCAATCGCGGCAAACAACAAAATCGTCCCGGTTGCCAACCCGGCGTGAAGGATAATTTCTAAATTCATACAGCGGCCTCCGTTTTGGGGGTCGCGCGCACAAAACTGATTTTGTAGCGCAAGAGCACATCACTGCTGATGAGAAAGAACAAAATAATGCCCTGGAGCATATTCGACAACCCCGATGGTTGAATCTCCCGCCCGGCGACGATCAACGCCCCGAACAGGATCGAGACTACGATCACGGCAAACGGGTTCAACTTGGCGAGCCACGCCACGATGATGCCCGTAAACCCATATCCCGGCGAAATCCGCTCCTGCAACCGATGCACCACCCCCGTCACCTCACTCATCCCCGCCAACCCGGCCAGCGCCCCGGAGAACATCATCACCAGGATGATATTCCGGGCAATGTTCAACCCTGCGTATTTTGCGGCGTTTGGGTTATCGCCGATCAATTTGATCTCGTACCCCCACTGACTGCGATCCATGATCCACCACACGATCACCGCGGCGACGATGCCAAACACCACGCCCAGGTGCAGGGTAATCCCCGAAAACGCCTTCACTTCTTTTGCATAATCGGCGAGGCGCGGGAGCCAGGCCACTTTGTCGAACTGCGGCGTCATCTGGAACCCGGCATCGCTCCATTGATCAAAAATCCAAAAGTTATTCCAGAAAATGGCGATATAGTTCAGCATCAGCGTGGTGATGATTTCATTGACCTGATATTTCGCCTTCAAAAAGCCGGGGATAAACCCCCACAGCGCACCGCCGAGCATCCCCATAATCACCATCAGCCCGATCACGATCCCTTTCGGGGTTTCGGGCGGGACAATGGGGATAAGCACCACCAAACTGGCAAAAAACGCGCCCAAATAAAACTGCCCTTCCGCGCCGATGTTCCACAACTTCATTTTGAACGCAATCGAGCAGGCCAACCCAACCATGATCAGCGGGGTGGCTTTGACGAGCGTATCCGCAAATACCGGCCAACTGCCGAAGGTTGCATCGAAGAAAAATTGCCCGGCTTTGAGCGGGTCGCCGCCAATCGAGGCCAGCACAATCCCACTCACGATAAACGCCAGCACCACCGACCCCAACGCGGTGAGGACAGGTAACCACTTCGGAACATCTTCCGACCGTTTTTCAAGCTGTAAACGAAAAGGTAAATTCATGCCTTCGTCCTTGGGTGATCCACAAAGTTCACGGAGTTCACTAAATTTTTCTTCCTTCGTGATCTTCGTGTTCTTAGTGGATCAATTAATGTGCAACCTCATCGGCCCGTTGACTGGCCCGTGAACCAGTCATCATCAGCCCGATTTCGGCTACATCGGCGTTTTCGGCGTCTACGATGCCCATGATTTCGCCCTCGTAAATGACGGCAATCCGGTCGCTAAGGGCCATCAGTTCTTCCAACTCTTCGGAGATCAGGAGGATGGCGGTGCCGCCGTCACGCTGTTCGAGGAGCAGGTTTTGGATGCCTTCAATCGCGCCGACATCCAACCCGCGCGTGGGTTGAACGGCGACGATCAATTTGGGGTGGGCAGAAATCTCGCGGGCCAGGATCACTTTTTGGAGGTTACCCCCCGAAAGTTTCCGCGCCAGCGTCCGCACGCCGGGGGCCAGGATCGCGTATTTGTCTTTTAGTTTCCGGGCATATTCCCGCGCGGTGGCAAAGTTGATGCCCCACGCGTGGCCGATGGGTTCCTCCCGGTAATTTTTCATGATCGTGTTTTCGGTAATGGACATGTTCGGGGCACTGCCCACACCCGTTCGGTCTTCGGGAATGTGCGCCACACCGCTGTGAATGGAGGTAATCGGCGGCTGGTTGGCGACTTCGGTCCCGTTCACTTTGATGCTTCCCTGGCAAGGGCGCATCCCCGTGATGACCTGGGCTAGTTCGGATTGCCCGTTGCCTGCCACGCCCGCGACCCCCAAAATTTCGCCTGCACGAATATCCAGGGATAAATTTTTGAGTGCGGGTACACCTTTGTCATTTTCGGCAGACACCCCGTTGACCTCTAACACCTTTGGCCCGGCTTTGAGTGGGTTCTTTTCAACAAAAAACACCACACTACGCCCGACCATCAACTGCGCCAGGTCACGTTTTGTCATCCCGCCAATTGGAACACCTTCGGCAGTGGCCACCCCTTTCCGCAAAACCGTCACCCGGTCGGCGACGTCGGTCACCTCTTGCAACTTGTGACTGATGAAAATGATGGATTTGCCCTGCGCCACCATGGAACGCATGGTTTGAATGAGTTCGTGAATCTCTTGCGGGGCGAGGACGGCGGTCGGCTCGTCGAAAATCAGGATTTTTGCACCCCGATAGAGGGTTTTGAGAATCTCCACACGTTGCTGTTCCCCGACTGAGAGTTGCCAGATTTTTGCGGTGGGGTCTACTTTCAGCCCAAATTGGTCTTCCAACGCTTGAATTTTCTCGTCGTATTTCGCCAGATTCATCACAAATTTGGGATCATCCAACCCGAGCAGGATGTTTTCTGTGACGGTTTGGGTGGGGACGAGCATAAAGTGTTGGTGAACCATGCCAATGCCTTTGGCGATGGCGTCTTTCGGGGAGTGGAAGTTGACCGTTTCGCCAAACACTTTGATGGTTCCTGAGGCTTGACGGTACAGGCCCGCCAACACGTTCATCAGGGTACTTTTCCCGGCCCCATTTTCCCCCAACAGCGCGTGGATTTCACCATGCTGGAGGGTCAGGTTCACCCGGTCGTTCGCCAGCACACCTGGAAAACGGACCACGATATTTTGCATTTCAACGGCGGGGGGGGAGGAGGAAGGAGGGGAGTTGGACATGGACAGCGTATTACGTATTGCGTATTCCATAGGATGCGTCTTTACAAAATACGGAATACGCAATTGAGAAAAGAGAGGCGACCCTCGCGGATCGCCTCTCTTTTTATTGTGGTTTATTCAAGTTCGGGCAGTTCAGCCGTGATGTTTTCATTCCACCAGTACATGCAGGTGGTGCAGGGGCTTCCAAATTGGGAGAAGCCATCAAGGTCAAGCTGTTCGAGGCTGACGCCATCGGCCAGGACGGTGTTGCCCTGATTGTCCACGATGGGGCCTTTGAACACGTCAAAGCGGGTGAATTCCCCGGCGAGCATTTTCGCCAGCGTGTCACGGATGAGTTTCAGGTCTTCTTCGGGGAGACCTTCCACGCCGGGTTGGGGCGTTTCGCCTTCCATGAAGCCATAGAGGCCCAACGCGCCGCTATCGGCATCGAAGTATTCTGAGCCACCGACGTATTCATCGTTCATCGAGCGGGTGACGACATCGGCATACACGGGACCCCAGTTCCAATACATGGAGGTGAGGCAGGCGTCAATTTTGCAGTTGTCGCGATAATCGTAGGTGATGCCCCATTTGCCTTCGGGGGCGGCTTCGGCGGGGGCGGGGGTGTCCGCGCCCGTCATGACCACCTGCGCACCACCGTCGAAGAGGGAGGCGGCGCCTTCTTTTTCGAGAATGGGATCGTGCCAGGTGAAGATCCAGCGGACATCAATCGTACATTCCGGGCAGGTTTGGGCCGCACCCAGGGCAAACGCGTTCCCTAAGCGGAGTTCTTCGGGGATGGGGAAGGTGGCGATGTAGCCCAGTTTGGGGTTGCCATCGGTTTTGGCACGGGACCCGGCCAGCATCCCGGCGAGGTATTTAATGTTTTCCATGGCACCAAACAGGTTACCGAAGTTATCGCCATTGGATTTGAAGCCACTAATGTGGATGAAATCAATGTCGGGGAACTCACCAGCAACGGTCTCGGTAGCGTCCATGTAGCCAAAGGAGGTGGTGAAGATCACGTCAAAGCCTTTGCGGGCAAGGGAGCGGATAACCTGTTCGGCATCCGCGCCTTCAGCGACGATTTCGACATAGGCAGTGTGAACGCCTTCGAGGGTGTCTTCAACATACATGCGGCCCACATCGTGCGACTGGGTCCAACCACCGTCGTCATGTGGCCCAACATAGACAAACGCCACGTTGAAACAGCCTTCGATAATGGCCGGAATCTGGTAGCTACCTTCAGCCGTGGCATCAGAGGAGGCTTTGCAGTCTACCATGGGTTCTTCGGCGGCAGGCTCTTCCGCGGCAGGTTCTTCGGCGGGTTCTTCCGCTGGAGCGGCTGGCTGGCACGCGGCCAGGGCCAGGATAGCCATCAAGCTAATGAGTAACCAAAAAATATTCTTCTTCATGTTTGTTCTCCTATTTAAAGAATTGAGGGTGGGCTTTAGAAAGTGGAAAACCGTAGGATAAATGACGAAATGTTGCCAGGGTACCTCCTTTAGAAACAGTCTGGAAACCCAAAGGTTTTTGATCGATTGGAGGTCATTTCCAGCCGAAACAACGAGCTTTTTAGGGTTTTTTGCCCATCCGGGAACCCCTAAAGGGTATGGCTTGGGAGTTTTCAGACGCTTTCTTATCCGTATTCGGGGGATAGATTAAGAGCCTTCTGATCTTACCGAATAAAAGGTGCATGAGCTATGGTCATTTTACCCGACAATTTTAGGACAATGTTCGGACTCATGGCACAATTCTTGTGCCGGTCTCGCCATTCAAAGCACGCGTAATGTTGGCCGGGGTGGTGATCAAGCCCATTTTGCCGCCTTGTTTGAGGTATTGCACCATCGCTTCCACTTTGGGACGCATACTCCCTTTGGCAAAATGCCCTTCGGCCAGGTATTGTTCCGCTTCGGCAACGGTCATTTGGGCCAGCCACTTCTGATCGGGTTTATTGAAGTTGATCGCCACCTGTTCCACCGCGGTCGCAATCAGGAAGACATCCACATCCAATGATTTGGCGAGCAAAGCCGAGGCGTAATCTTTATCGATCACCGCTTCTACCCCGCGCAAATTGCCATCTTCTTTGACAAAGACGGGAATCCCGCCCCCGCCACACGCAACGACCACATACCCAGCCCCGATCAGATCATGAATTGGGGCTTTTTCCAGAATGTCGCGCGGGGTGGGAGAAGGCACCACGCGTCGCCACCCCCGCCCGGCGTCTTCGACCACCACCCACCCGAAACGGGCGGCGTGTCCCCGCGCGGTTTCTTCATCCATAAAAGACCCAATCGGTTTGGTCGGGTTTTTGAAGGCCGGGTCTTCCCGATCCACCAACACCTGCGTGACGACCGTCACAGCTTGTTTGTTCATCCCCCGTCGAACAAATTCATTTCGTAACGCGCGTTGAAACATGTACCCAATCGCGCCTTGCGTATCTGCCACTGCATAATCCATCCACACGGGGTGCAATTCGTGCAGAGCAAGCTCGCTCCGGCGAAGGATGAACCCCACCTGCGGGCCGTTGCCATGCGAGATGATGACGTTCCAACCCTGTTCAATCATGTCGGCAATGTGGTGCATGGACTGTTGCGCGGCCTCGTATTGATCATCTATCGTCTTTTTGCGTTCATCCGTGATAAGCGAATTGCCCCCGACTGCCACGAGAGCGGTTTTTCCTGAAATCATGTAGTTGTACTCCTGAATTTTGTTGAAGGTTGAAAGTTGCAGATTGGAATAACCTTCAACTTTCAACCTGGAACCTTCAACACGCTTACCGCATGGTCAACGCCATCACCGCTTTCTGGGCATGGAGACGGTTTTCGGCTTCGTCGTAAACGACGGAGTGGGGGCCGTCAATCACGCCATCGGTCACTTCCAGGCCTCGGTCGGCAGGGAGGCAGTGCATATAGATGGAATCTTCTTTCGTCAGGGCCATCCGGCGTTCGTCGGTGATCCAGGAGCGATATTTTTCGATCAGGGCTTTGCCTTCGTCTTTGGCAGTGGTTGTCACGAGCGGCCCCCAGGATTTGGGGTAAACGATGTCTGCATCTTTGAAGGCTTCGTCCATGTCGTGAACAATTTCAAACCCGGTGCCAAATTTGCGGGCGTTGTCTTCGGCTTGTGCCACAATTTCGGGCATCAGTTTGAACTCCGGCGGATGGGCGAGGACGACATCGCACCCAAAACGAGTCATTTGAAGGATGAGCGATTGCGGCACGGAAATGGGTTTGCTATACGAGGCCGCATACGCCCAACTGACGACCATCTTCTTCCGGCGCAGGTCACGGCCTTTTTTCTCGATGATCGTCATCAGATCGGCGAGACATTGGAAGGGGTGGTAAATGTCGCACTGCATATTGAGAATCGGGACACGGCTGGCTTTGGCGACTTCGTTTTCGTACTGGTTGCCAAATTGCCAATCGCATTGGCGAATCGCGATCCCGTCGAAATACCGCCCGAAGATTTCGCCGATTTCTTTGGCGGTGTCCCCGTGCGAGATTTGGGTGGTTTCGCTGTCAATAAAGGCCGCGTGCCCGCCCAGTTGCGCCATCCCCGCCTCGAAAGAGCCGCGCGTCCGGGTGCTGGTAAAGAAAAAGAGCATCGCCAGAACTTTGTCACGCAGGTACGCGTGGGATTCGCCCAACGCACGTTTCCGTTTTAAGTCCCAGGCCACGTCAAGCACTGTTTCGACTTCTTCTTTCGAGAAATCGAGGTCGCCGATAAAGTCTCGGCCACGAAGATTGGTTTGCATAATTGAACTCCTTCTACAATGGTTTTTTTGGTTCTCCCACATCAGGATCAGGTTCGCCTACAAAGCGGAAGAGCCATTTGCTGAATATAGATGCAAAAGCGCAAAGAGAAGATTTCCCTTTGCGCCCGTGTGCAAATTTTAACACCAGTCATGGATTTGTGTTTCTTCAAATTAACGGAAGATGATCCCCCAATTCCCAATAAGGTGCGCCGTTAACCGCACACAAGCCCTTCCATCCTTTTTCGAGTTTTACCCCTTTTTATGGTTCTACCCGGAATAC
>JABWBV010000142.1 GCA_013359445.1 Anaerolineales bacterium
TGAGGATCGCCCACGGGCCGATGCTCTCATCGTCGGTGACGAACTGGCCGAGGTAGTTAGACAGGCGTTTGGGCGGGAAGCCGTAGGGGGAGTTGGGCAGGGTGCCCCACCAGCGTTTGATCTGTCCACTGACCGGGGTGAGCGTGCCAAAGCCGATCTGATTCCAGGTCATGTACGCGACGACAACCAGCGCGAGGGGGACGAAATATTGCAGGGCGACGCGGAAACGCGCTCGCCAGGGGTGCCCCGCGCCGGGCGCGTCCCACTGTTTGAGGATCAGCCACGCCCCGCCGAACCCGGCAAGGAAAACGTTATCCAGCCGGGCGAGAAAGGTCTGGGAGGCGATCACGCTTGTGAGCAGTACCCCGCGCAGGTTCCGAATATCGGTCTCGGCGAGGCGATTGAGGAGGAGTACGACCAGGAAGACGTTCAGCCCTGCTTCCACCCCCCCTTTCGTCGTTTCGCTGTGGATGATGCGGAGGAGGGAGAAAGCGAGGGCGGTGAGGAAGGCGATGCCGGGCGAAAAATGGCGGAGGGTGAGGCGGTAGAGGAGGAGGGCGGTGCCAAGATTGAGCAGGATCAGCACGGCGGCGAGGAGGCGGAGGGGGACGATCAGGTCGGGGATGGCGAAGATGGGGATGAGGAGGAACATCCACAGGGGGTGAAAACCGTTGGTGCGGGCAATCCCGTCGAAGGTGAATCCGTGTCCGGTGGCGACGTTGCGGGCGGTGACGAAGTAGTAGAAGGCGTCGTCGGTGTTGAACCAGGAGGAGAGCAGGTAGTTGACCGGAGCGAAGAGAACAGGCAGGTGCAGGAGTAGGATGAGGACGGTCAACAGAACCGGATAGGGATGTTTTCGGAGGAGGGGCGGTATTTTGGACATGGTTAAAGGGCATTATAATCGTCGAACTTATGAATTCAGATCGTCCATTCAAGCAAATCGCAACGGTTCCTCGCTTTTGGCGAGGGTTTCACGCGCCGGGGATGTATGTCGCGCTGGGCTTGTTTGTTTTTTGCATCTTTGGCTTACGGGATATTGTGATTACGGGGATGGTGGCACGGTTCACGAAAAATGACCTAGTTTTTGTCGTTTTGGACGGGGTGTATTCGTTGGGGTTGCTCGGCGCGGGGGTGTTGATGGGGGTGTATTTTTATTTCAACCGGGCCTTATGGGCACAGACGCTGACCGCGCGGCGGAGAGAATTTGGCTACCTGTTCGTGAGTCTGCTGTTGGTGACTCCGTTTTTATATTTGATGATGACCCAACGGTTTTTCCTGGACTACTGGCTGGATGAGATGATGTCCATCGTCCGGCATATTTATCCCTCGCTCAGTAGCGCGCTGTTTTGGTATCCCGCGCCCAACAACCATATTTTCAGCAACGCGCTGACGGGGATTTATTTGCAGGTGATCGGGCACCCCGATATGCTGGCGATTGTGCAAAATCCGTTGTTGCTCCGCTCGTTGTACCTGGGCTTTGGGCTGGGTGCGATTTTGCTGTTTGCCTTCACAGCCTACCGGTTTCTCGGTCTGTGGGCGGGGTGGATGGCGGTGATTTTGCTTTGCACAACTGTGCCCTATCTCAACTTCATCGTGCAGGTGCGGGGCTATTCGCCGAGCATCTTTTTCTCAGCGGCGCTCTTATTTTTCATCCTCCGTTACCGGGAGGCCCCCCGCCGAAACGATGCGCTGGCCGTCGGCCTGTTGGCGATGCTGTTGTTTTACACAATTCCGTCCAACCTGTATTTTTTGGGCGGGCTGGGGATATTTTTTGCGGGCATGAGCGGGCTGGCCTGGTGGCGGAAAACGGAACCGCGCGGGGTGCGCCTCACCAGGGATCAGTTCGTCGTGGTAAACCAGGATTTTACGTTGGGACTGATGATCGCACTGGGGATGGCGATCAGCGTCGTGTTTTATCTCCCGGTCTGGCCGCAGGTGGTGGGGAACAAGTTTGTGGAGCGGAACGAGTTTTTGCAGGGCACGGCCATCCCCGATTCGCTCTTGTATGTCATCCAGTTATTTCTGTCGAACCGGTTCGTGATCTTTGCCGTGGCGGGGATTGGTACAGCGTGGGCATGGGTGAACGCGTGGCGAGCCAAAGACGAAAAACGCCTATACCCGATCCACCTGTGCCTGGCCGGATTCCTGCTCCCCTTCGTGATCAGCTTTATTCGCGGCGACCGCCCCTACGAACGCATTTTTCTCGTGACCCTGCCCCTGTTCATTTTCCTGTTCGCCATCGGATTCCAGCAAGGGCTAAACCACCTGCTCACGCGGGGGACCACGCCCCAAACCGCCCGCTTTTTGCCCGGCCTCTCCCTCGCGGCCATTTTCCTGTACGCCAACCTGACCTTTTTCACCACCTTCCAGCAGATCGAACAACGCATCTACACCAACCTGACCGCCGAAGAAGCCATTCAAGTCGAAGTGTACGACGACACGCTCTGGGCGAGCCACCATCTCGATCATTATTCCCTCAACTCTGTCATTGCCGCCTTTTTAGACGTGTACGACGGCCAAACCCCCGTGCTGATTGACGACAACGACACGCGCTTCCCGTGGGTGATTGGCATTTTCCTGGAAGCCTACGGGGTCCCGTTCACCGAAATTGAAACCGTGCCCGATCCTACGCTCTCCGAGGCTTACGTCTTCCTCTCGTTCCCCGCGCGCAGTCTGACAGAACTCCAAACGGTGTTCCCCGGCGCGGCGTGTACACAAATCTCCGAGGACATATCGGTGTACCGGGTCATGCACTGCCAGTTCAAATAGAAGTTTTCCCCAAAAAAAAAGACGCCGGATGTACATCCGGCGTCTTTTTTTGGGCGTTTTTTTTATTCCCCTTTCAACTCTGCCAGTTTCACGGTGAGTTCCGCAATCAGCGTTGCGTATTCGGGGTTTTGAATCTGGTTTTCCATCTCGTAGGGGTCGTTGACCAGATCGTAGAGTTCTTTTTCGCCCGTGTCGTATTCGACGTATTTCCAGGTGTCTGTGCGGATGCCGTAAAAGGTGGGGATGGTGTCGCCAAACCCTTCGCCGGTGGGCCAGTGTTCGATCAGGATGGCGTCGCGCCACGCGAGGGCGGGGTCGTCGCGAAGGAGGGGGAGCAGGTTGGTGCCGTCAACCGTTGCGGGGGCCGTTATCCCCGCGAGGGCGGCTAGGGTGGGGGCGAGATCAACGTTCAGCACCATTCGGGATTCCGCGCGGGGTTGGGTAATCAGCGCGGGGTAGGAGATGACGAAGGGGACACGGATACATTCTTCGTAGGGGCAGTTTTTGGAAGTGGTCAACCGGTGTTCGCCCCAAGTGAGGCCATTGTCGGACATGAAAATGATGACGGTGTTTTCGCGCTGGCCGATGTCGTCTAATGCCGCGAGGATGGCGGCGATGCCTTCGTCTACGGCGACGAGGGTGCGGAGGGAGCGTTTGTATTCTTTGTCGATGTAATCCACGAGGGCGGAATCGACATCTTGCACCCATTGGGGTTTGTCGGTGACATCTTCTTCGTTGAAGTTGGGGGGCCGCCATTCGATAAAGGCCTCAGAACTAAAGAGTTTGTTGTGCCGCTCGGCGGGTTTGTAGGGTTGGTGGGGCGCAAAAAAGCTCATCACGAGGAAAAAGGGTTCGGTGGCGGAGGCGTGGATAAAGTCCACACCTTTGCGGGCGATGACGTCGGTGCTGTAATCTTTGTCTTTTTTGCTGTATTGGACGATTTTGCCGTTTTCTGACATGGAGTAGCCCAAATACATGCGGGTGAGTTCGTCATCGCCGCCGTTGTAGATGACATCCCACTCATCCCAGCCGGGGGGGACGTACCCCGCGGGTTCGAGGTCTTCGTACGCGTTCATGTATTTGCCCATCCAGGCGGTTGCGTACCCGACCTCGTCCAGCCACACCGCGAGGGTGGACGTATCCACGAACGCGCCGGCCCCGCCGTTGGGTTTGCGGTTGGTCAGCACGCCGTGGTGCGAGGCATATTCCCCGGTCAAAATACTGGCCCGGCTGGGACAGCAGAGCGGGGTGGTCACGTAGCCATTGGTGAAGTTGATCCCTTGGCCGATCAATTCCTGGTTGAGCGTTGGCATGACGTGGGTTGTGCCGGTGGGTTGGTCATCGGTCAGGATGATGATGAAGTTGGGTTTGTTGGGGTCGCGAGGAGCCTTCGGTTGTAAAAGATCGGATTCCTGACATCCACTCAATAGAATGAGCAGGAGAAACCATGCGGTGATGAACTGGAATGAACGGGTTTTCATGTTTTGTTCCCTGAAATTTTTTAACACCGCAGTATATCGCACCTGTGAAAATTCTCATATCAAGATCAAAAGAACTGCCCATTCCAATGGTCTTCCGCCCTGAGCCGGATTGCCAGTCCGGCTTACGAAAACAGTTTTACTTCGCGCCTGCCCGCGGCTGTCATTCCGAGCGGAGCGAGGAATCCTTGAGGCGCGCGCACAAGTTTCCCCTTCAAGGGAGACCTTCAGCCCGCGCCTCAAGGATTCCTCCCGTTGGTCGGAATGACATGCTTGGCAGGGGGCGGTTGGCGGATTGCGCGGTGGGGAAGGCTAAAACAGCGCCAGTTGTCGGGCGGGTGAATGCCCGTCTAGCAAGATGAACGGGGCGGCACGGTCGGCGAGGATGCCGAGTTTTTTCAGGTCCCCCAGGTCACGGAATTTGTTGAGACGGCGCTGACGGAGGATCGTTTCGACCGCTTTCAGGCCGAAGCCGGGGATTTTGAGGAGTTCGGTGCGGGTGGCGCGGTTAATTTCGAGAGGGGTGAGGAGGTGGGTACGCGCCCACGCAAGTTTGGGGTCGGTTTCGCGGGGGAGGTTGCCAGTGTCGTCGAAGGGCATTTCTTCGAGGCCAAAACCGTAGTCGCGGAAGAGGAAGGAAGCCTGGTACAGACGATGTTCGCGGCGCGGGTCTTCGGCGGGGAGGTTCTCGAAGGGGGTGTCGCGAACGGGGGAGAAAGCGGAGAAGTAGGCGCGTTGGAGGCTGGATTGGCGGTAGAGTTTTTCGGAGGTGGCGAGCAGTTCGAGGTCCGTTTCCCCGACGGCGCCGACGACGAATTGGGTGACCGACGAGGGCCAGCGTCCATTCCAGGTTTGGTGGGGCGATTGGTTCCGGCGGATTTCTTCGGCCCAGATCAGGGGTTGGAGGAGTTCTTCGGTGAAGGTTTTTTTCGGGGCGAGTTGTTCCAGACGGGCGGTGTTGGGCGCTTCGAGGTTGATGGAGATGCGGCTGGCGAGTTGCATGGTGCGTTCCACCTGTGCGTGTTCGGAGCCGGGCATGATCTTGAGGTGGATGTAGCCTTTGTACTGGTATTTGTTGCGGATGATATCTACGGTGTCAAGCAGTTTGTCTTGTGTGCGGATGCCCCCCCCCGCAATGCCGGAACTGAGGAACAGCCCTTCGACCAATTTGGCCTTTTGCATCGCCATAAAGGTTTGCGCCATTTGTTCGGGTTGGAAGGTCGCGCGGCGCATATCCCGCCCCGCGCGGAAGGGGCAGTAGTAGCAGTTCCGTTCACACGCCGAGGTCAGCAGGGATTTCAGCACCTTCATCTTTTTGCCGTTGGGCAAGACGACTTCGGAAATGGGGATGAAGTCGCTTTGCGCCCCGTTTAACGGCACGTTCCCCAGCGTCTTGCCGTTGAGGATCGGGTTGCAGGTATTTTCCCCGTCGGGTTCCAGGTGCATGTCAGAGGTGAGGAGGGAGAGGGTCTCATCCATAGGACAATTATAGAACACGTGAGCTAAGAAGTCAATTTAGAGTTTTCGTTCCCCAAAACCACTCCCCCTCTTTATATGCTAAAATCTCCCCTTCACAATCCCCATAAAAAAAAAAGATCATCCCCCAATCACAATTAATGACTCTCCTCCGCACCACCCTCCCCAACGGCCTCCTCGTCCTGCTCAACCCCATCCACACCGCCCCACTCATCAGTCAATGGCTGTGGTATCGCGTCGGCTCCCGCAACGAAACCCCTGGCCTCACCGGCCTCTCGCACTGGACCGAACACATGCAATTCAAAGGCACACCCGCCTACCCCGCAGGCGTGCTCGACAAAGCTATCTCCCGCTGTGGCGGCATGTGGAACGCCATGACCTCCTTCGACTGGACAGTCTACTACGAAACCCTCCCCACCGACCACATAGACCTCGCCCTCGCCCTCGAAGCCGACCGCATGACCAACAGCCTCTTCGACCCCGAAGAAGTCGAATCCGAACGCACCGTTATCATCTCCGAACGCCAGGGTGACGAAAACAACCCCTTCTTCCTCCTCGCCGAAGCCGTTCAAAAAGCCGCCTTCCCCGCCGGACACCCCTACCATCACGAAATCATCGGGGAAATGACCGACCTCCACACCATCACCCGCGACGATCTCTACCGCCACTACCGGACACACTACACCCCCAACAACGCCGTCCTGGCCCTCGCGGGCGACTTCGACCCCGACGACATGCTCGCCCGCATCGAATCCCACTTCGCCCCGATCCCCGCTTCCCCCCTCTCCTCTTCTCCTCTTCCCCTTATCTCCTCTTCTCTCTCCCCCACCCGCATCACCATCCGCGCCCCCGGCGAAACCGTCTTCTTCCAATCTGCCTACCCCGCGCCGCCCGCCTCCCACCCCGACTTCGTCCCCCTCAGCGTCCTCGACAGCCTCCTAAGCGGCGCCAGCAACCCCACCTCCTTTGGCGGCGCCCTCTCCAACAAAACCTCCCGCCTCTACCGCGCCCTCATCGAAAAAGACCTCGCCGTCAGCGTCTCCGGCGGGATGCAAGCCACTCTCGCCCCCTACCTCTACGGCATTACCGCCCTCGTCCACCCCGATCAAACCGTGGACACCGTTGTACAAGCCATGGATGACGAAATCCACCGCCTGCAAGACGCCCCACCCCCACAGGCCACCCTCGCCCGCGCTGTCAAACAAGCCCGCGCCCTCTTCGCCTACGACAGCGAAAGCATCACCAACCAGGCCCTCTGGCTCGGCCTCACCGAAATGTTCGCCACCTACGAATGGTTCACCACCTACCTCGACCGCCTCGAATCCGTCACCCCCGCAGATGTCCAACGCGTCGCCCAGACCTATCTGCGGGAAGATCAGCGGGTGTTGGGTGAATTTTTGCCCAGTGAAACGTAAATCGTAGAACGTAAAACGAAACCCCATGCCAAATTCACAATTAAAAATTGACAATTCACCATTGACTATTAAATCTCTTCCCGGCTCCGACGACATCACCCGCGTCACCCTCCCGAACGGCATCACCATCCTCGCCCGCGCCAACTTCAATAGCCCATCCGTCGTCTTCACCGGCTACCTGCACGCAGGGAGTTTGTACGAACCCGATGAAAAACTTGGCCTCGCCGGATTCGCCGCCGCCGCCCTCATGCACGGCACCGCCCACCACGCCCACCAGGAACTCTTCGACCTCCTCGAAACCGCCGGAGCCAGCCTGGGCTTTGACGGGGGCGCGCACACGATGGGGATGAGCGGACGCGCCCTGAGCGAAGACCTTGACCTCCTCCTCGCCCTCGCCGCCGACTGTCTCCGCCACCCCACCTTCCCCCCCGAAGAAGTCGAACGCCTCCGCGCCCAAATCCTCACCGGCCTCGCCCTGCGCGATCAAGACCCCGACGCCATGGCCTCCCTCACCTTCGACAAACTCATCTACGCCGGACACCCCTACAGCCGCTCCGACGAAGGCGAACCCGCCACCATTCGCGGGATTACCCGCGAGGACCTCCTCGCCTTCCATCAACAGACCTACGGCCCCCGCGGCATGGTACTGACTCTCGTCGGCGGCGTGGACCCCGCACGAGCCGTAGAAAAAGTCGCGAGCGTATTCGGCGATTGGGCAAACCCCGCCCAGCCCGAGATCGCCACCCTGCCCGAACTCCGCCCCCTGTCCGCCCGCCAACGTCAGCACGTCTTCATCCCCGGCAAAAGCCAGACGAGCGTGGTGATGGGCGTCGCCGGTCCCGCGCGCAACACCGACGGATATCTGGCCGCGTCCCTGGGCAACAACATTTTGGGGCAATTCGGCATGGGCGGGCGCATCGGCGAAGTTGTCCGGGAGCAGGAAGGGTTAGCCTACTACGCGTACAGCAGTTTGAGCGGGGGAACCGGCCCCGGCCCCTGGCTTGTCGCCGCCGGTGTCGCCCCCGAAGACGTAGATGAGGCCCTCGCCCTGATGGGCGAAGAAATCACCCGCTTCGTCACCGAAGGCGTGACCGAAGAAGAACTGGCCGACACCCAAGCGAACTACATTGGCCGCCTGCCCCTTTCGATGGAATCCAACGCAGGCGTGGCGGGCGCGCTCATCAACATCGAGCGGCATCAGTTGGGATTGGACTACTACCAAACCTACGCAGATCGGATCAACGCCATCACGCGCGAAGAGGTCGTAGAAGTATCCCGCCGGTATTTGGATGTGGAACGGATGGGGGTCGCAAGTGCGGGGCCGGAGGAAGTTGAAGGGTAAAATTTTGATACAATTGTGCCATATTTGAAGATAAGTCCTATGTGATTGATTTGAGGAAGACCTATGACTACTGTAACCATTTTTCCTGTCCCAACAAAAAAAGGAACCCATTCATATTTTGCCATTGCAGGGAAGAAACGGTCTTTTGGAAAGACAGCAGGAGCCGCATTAGACGCTTTAACAGTTCAGTTATCGGAGCGCGAATCTGGCACCCTCGTCATTATTCAAAATCAGTTCCCTGATGAATTTTTTGGCGAAGAACAAAAAAAACAACTGGCCTCCTTGATGGATCATTGGCGAGAAGTACGAGATAGAGGGGAAAACCTGCCTGAACAGGAACAAGCATTATTAGATCAATTGATTGAGGCGGAACTCATCGCCTCTGCGAATCGGACAAAAGCTATTCGACATCAACTGTCTGCATGAATCCCCACTACACAGAAACAGCCCAGCGGGCACAACATCGCTGTGAATATTGTCGAGCACCCGAGTCGGTCTTTAATTTTCCATTTGAAGTAGAGCATATCCAGCCTTTATCGTTGGGGGGGAAAGACAATTCGGCAAATCAGGCGTTGGCTTGTCGCTCCTGTAATGTGTACAAAGGACTGCATCTTCAAGGGGTAGATCCAGTGACGGGGAAAACCGTCCCCCTATTCCACCCTCGCAAAGATAACTGGTATACCCATTTTCAATTCCATGAGGAAACCGGGGAGATCGTTGGGCTAACAGAAATCGGCAGGGTTACGATCATTTATTTGAGAGCAAACAGCCGAGCGCAGGTCATCGCGCGTAAAGAATGGCTCCGGCTTGGACTATATCCATAGCAGTTCAATGCCCCCCTCCTTTCTCCCCCTCCTCCACCATCTCAATACCACCCCCATTTCCACGCCCACGCGGTGGCAAGACTGGCACCTCACCCCCATCCTCGGCGGAGCGAACAACCTCCTCTACCGCGCCACGCGTGGGGAAGATGATTACGCCGTCAAATTCACCGTGCGCGATAGCCGAAACCGCGCGGGGCGGGAATTTGCCGCCCTCCGCGCATTGGAAGAAGTTGGACGGAACCTCGCCCCCCGCGCGGTGTGGCTTGATCTCGATCACTTTCCCCACCCCGTCGTCGTTCAAACCTGGCTGGACGGCGAAACCCTCCCCGGCCCCCCCGAAACCGATCCCGAATGGCAGGCTCTACTCAATCATTTTTGTGCCATCCATTCCCTTACCCCCTCCCGAACAACCATGAAAATCGGTTCCGCCACTACCAATTGTGCCAGTGGCGCAGCGGGCAAACTTATGGTCGCCCAAAACCTTGAAAAGCTCCCCCCCGAGGCCCGGCCTGGCCTGTTGTTGAATTTGCTCGCCCGGTTCGAAATGTGGACTCCGCCGGAGTGGGATCCTGCGCCTATATCACTATGCCACGTTGATCCGAATTGGCGCAATCTCATCCGGCGTTTGTCTCCTGATCCCGGTGCGACGCACTTGGAACAAGGAAAGATACAGGCTCTAAACTTTGAGGCTGGTTTTCGAGATACGTCAAAGTGCGTCGCACCGGGCTTGGCCTCCGTAGACTGGGAAAATAGCGGATGGGGCGATCCGGCATTTGAGATCGCCGATCTGATGACCCACCCGGCTTACGAATCTGTCCTTCCCGCGCGGTGGGAGTGGGTGATTGAGCAGTATGCTGATCAACGGGCGCGCACCGCGCAAGACACCAACGCGGCACTTCGTATTCACACATATTACACAGTCATGTTGATGTGGTGGGTGATCCGCTGGGCGCGGTATTTGTATGAAATTCCCCGAGGGCTAGACGAGCGGCTCGTCCCCCGCCCGGCGAACTGGCAGGAGGAGACAGAGCGAAAGGCGGAGCGGTTTTTGGCGCGGGTGGAGGCGCATTTTGATTCGTTATCGGTTATTTCCGAGAGAAAATCTTCTCGTACCACTTTTTAGGGGGTACAGGAGGCGCAGGCGGTGCGGCAGGAGGGGGTGGTGTGCCAAGTTTTTGGACGAGCATGTCCCGCACTTTGGGCAGGTTATCCCGGATAAAAATCGGGTTGCCGGAGAGTTGTACGGGTTCAAACCCGGAATTTACCCCCGATTTTCCCAACAGTTTGATCAGGGCGGCGGCGGCGTGGTAGCGGTGGAGGTAGTCAATGGGGGAAGCCATGACGTGATAGAGTGTCCATCCGGCCTGTTCGAGGGTGGAAATTTCGGCAAGGGCGTACCAGATTTGATGGTAGTCGCCGTATTGGCCTTTTTGAATGGCCTGAAGAAGTTTTTCGACGCTAGTTTGGGTGTACCGTTCTTTTTCAATGGTCGCCGCGTCTTCGTACTGTTCTTTCCAATGTTTTTGATTGGACATCACAACTCCTAACAAATCAACAAACGAACAAACCAACTTCCTCTCACACCCTCGTCCCCATCTCATGCCAAAATGCCGCCAACTCCGGCGGGATGTGTGCCCGGATCATTTCCGCCCGCGCAATCACTGAGCGGAGCCAGTGCGTTTCTGGAAGGAAGGCGGCGATCTCCTCCCGCGTCATCCAGTGGTGGGCGGAATGTTCGGTGATGGTCAACTGATGGGGGTCAGAGAGCAGGGTACAGGCGAAAATGACTCCAAGCAATTCGTTTTCCGGGAGGGGCGCGCCGCGGTGGAAGTGGGTGGTGCTGACGATGAAATCTATCTGCACCCGCGCGCCGCTTTCTTCATGCACTTCGCGGTGGAGCGCGTCTTCGTAACTCTCGCCCTGATCGACGCGGCCAGTGATACATTCCCAATTCCCCGCGCCAAAATCCCGGCTATCGAGGCGGCGAAGGAGGAGATATTTTTGGGTATTTGGGTCTTGAATGAGGGCGGCAACGCCACCTAAAAAGTGTCCGACGGGCATACTTTTCTCCTAAGAAACGGATCCACGAAGGGCACCAAGCGCACGAAGGGGAAAGAAATAAGAAAACCAAATCTTGTTTTTATAAACCTTAGTGCTCTTCGTGAACTTCGTGGATCAAGTTATTACCGAAGAATGGTCTCTTCCAACGCCCCCAACTCAGCGGGGAGTACGGTGGGACGCAGGTCGCGGGTGACGATGTCGGGGTCTTTGAGGCCGTGGCCGGTGACGATGGCGACGATGCGTTTTCCGGTCGGGTTCAATGCTCCCGTGCGGATATGTTCCGCCAGGCCCGCCAGGCCCGCGGCGGAGGCCGGTTCCACCCACACACCTTCTGCCGCGAGGCGTTTTTGCATGGCGAGGATTTGCGCGTCGGTGGCGGCGATGATCTGCCCGTGCGATTCTTCTGCCGCTTGCAGGGCTTGCTCCCCCCGCGCGGGGCGGCCAATCCGAATGGCGGTGGCAACCGTTTCCGGTTTTTCGACGGGGTGGCCGAGCACGAGCGGGGCGGCCCCCGCGGCCTGGACGCCCAACACCCGCGGAAGTCCGGTATTTTTCAATTCATCATACTGCTTGAACCCCATCCAGTACGCGGAAATGTTCCCCGCGTTCCCCACGGGCAAACACAACCAATCGGGCGCGGAACCGAGCACGTCACAAATCTCGAACGCGCCGGTCTTTTGTCCTTCGAGGCGGTAGGGGTTGAGGGAGTTGACGAGGGCGATGGGGTGTTTTTGTGAGATAGCGACCACCAGCGAAAGGGCGTCATCGAACGAGCCTTGCACCTGCACGACTTGTGCCCCGTAGGCGACCGCGCCCGCGAGTTTGCCCGCGGCCACTTTCCCCTCGGGGATGAGGACGATGGCGCGGACCCCGGCCCGGGCGGCGTAGGCGGCGGCGGACGCGGCGGTGTTCCCGGTCGAGGCGCAGATGACGGTTTTGACGCCTTTGCCCACCGCTTCGCTGATGGCGGCGGTCATCCCGCGGTCTTTGAAGGAGCCGGTGGGGTTCAGCCCTTCAAATTTGACGAAAAGCTCAAAGCCCCCGCCCATGTCGGCGGCGAGCCGGGGAACGGGGATGAGAGGGGTGTTGCCTTCGAGGAGGGTGATGGGGGTGGTGTGGGGGGGAAGTTCGAGAAGGGAGCCGTACCGGGCGAGGAGGCCCTGGTAGGGGGGTGGGGGTGTTTGGGGGGATGTTTGAGAAAGCATGGAGAAATTGTCAATTGTTAATGGTCAAATGTCAATTGGGAATTCGACTGGGGGGAGGGGCGTTTGGCTGAGGGTGAAGTAAAAGGTGGCGCCCTGGCCGGGTTCGGCTTCCGCCCAAATGCGGCCCCCGTGTTTTTCCAGGATACGTTTGACCAGCGCGAGGCCAATGCCCGTGCCTTCGTATTCGCCGGGCAGGTGGAGTTGCTGGAAGACACCAAAGAGTTTGTGGGCGTATTGCATGTCAAAGCCAATGCCGTTATCACGCACAAAGTAGATGGGGGTTCCGTTTTTTTCGCGATAGCCCATGTGGATGTGAGGTTCTGGCTCCGCTTGGGTGTATTTGAAGGCGTTGGAAATGAGGTTCGCAAATACCTGGCGCAGCAACGTCGGGTCCGCTTCGCACGCGGGGAGGTTCGCAACCCGGACTTCCACCTGCCGTCCCGCATGCTCATGCTGAAGTTCCTCCAACACTTGTCGCACTATTCTTGCCGGCGACAGTCTGTGTTTCTTGAGAGCCTGCCGCTGCTCGGCAAGTACCTCGACCTCGCCCACGCGACCGAGCAGGCGGCACGTTACGTGGCCTTCGAGACCTCGATCGTGGGCCCTGCCCG